>CAWVWK010000028.1:0-20496 GCA_963933725.1 uncultured Colwellia sp. | reverse complement strand
GAAAAATCCAATACTTTAGAACTTGTCCAAAAAGTTAATGATTATATAAACGAAAAAAATAGTAATGCCGACGGATTATCTGTCATCGTTACTCTTGCTGATGACCAAACTTTAATTACCAAAAATGCATTAAATATCATGCAAACTAATGCCATTTATGGGCTTTTATTTGTCATGCTTATTACTTGGCTATTTCTTGGTAGTAAAATATCGATCCTTATTACAATAGGTATTCCATTTACTTTAGCTGGTACCTTCTTTACCTTAGAACTGCTGGGACAGACACTAAACACTTCTGTTTTCCTCGGTATAGTCATTGCACTAGGTATGTTGGTTGATGATGCTGTAGTCGTTGTTGAGTCTATTTATAACCGTTTGCGACATGGTGTTACTGATGTGTTTAAGGCTATTCAGGATGGCCTTTATGAAGTAATAAGCCCAGTGACAGCTTCAGTTTTAACTACTATGGCGGCTTTTTTACCTTTAATGTTAATGCCTGGAGTTTTAGGGCAATTTATGATGGTCATACCTATGGTAGTCACCATAGCCTTAGCGATTAGTTTGATTGAAGCTTTTTGGATGTTACCAGGTCATATCATGGCGAGTAAAGTCAATTTTGTTAATCCATCTAATGTTCAATTATTAAGGCATAAAATCACTCATTGGTTAAGAATAAAATATTGTAGAGGTCTATTAAAAGTTCTTCGAAAACCTGTTCGAGCGATTATGATGCTCATATTATTACTTGCCTTGTCTATTAGTGCTTTAGTTTCAGGTTTTATCAAGATTGATTTTTTCGCCTCAGATCAACTTCGTCTGTTCTATGTAAATGTAAACATGCCAACAAGTACTTCATTACAAGAAACTTTGGACAAGATGATAGTAATCGAACAAAGCGTGAAACAAAAGCTCAAAGAAGATGAAGCACGAACAGTAGTTAGCTACGCAGGTCAACAATTTACAGAAATGGAACCCTTTTTCGGCGATCATTATGGACAAATACTGGTCAGTTTAAATCCTGCACAATCAAATGGGCGCTCTGTTGATGAAATTATTGATTCCATGCGTGAAGAGGTAACAAATATTGCCGGCCCAATCAACATATCATTTTTAACGCTTGCTGGTGGCCCTCCAACCAGTAAGCCTGTCAGTGTTAAAGTTCGAGGAAAAGATTACAAAGACCTAAGAGAAGCAACTGATAAACTTACAAGTTTCATGTCGAATAACCCTAACTTTATTGACATAAGTGATGACGATAGTACCGGGCGATATGGCTTAACGTTAAAGATTAATAATGATGCTATCTATCGAACAGGTATTCGGCCAGACGTAGTAATGCGCACAATAAAATCGTTAGTTGACGGTGAAATAGCAACTCAAATTCAGCACCAAGGGGACCAAGTAACAGTTAGAGTCCAATCTGCACAAGCATTAGAGCAGGGTTTTGATAATATTGAAGATGTATTAGCGATGCAACTCAACCTTAATAATGGCAGTAAGGTTCCTCTGTCTGAATTAGTAGAAATTAAAACAGCACAAGTTAAAGGTAACCTTCGACATTATAATTTTAAACGCACTATTACACTTGAAGCTAATATTGATAAGGAAAAAATCAACACGGTTGAGGCGAATCAATTATTAATAGACTACTGGTCAAACATTATGGAAAAGTATCCCAATGTAGATCTAGATTTTTCTGGTGAGCTTGATGACATTCAAGAAAGTATGGACGCTATTGGCATACTATTTTTATTTGGACTTGCATTAATGTATTTAATTTTAGCAACCCAATTTGGTAGTTACTTTCAACCCTTAATGATATTAGCGACTGTGCCTATGGCATTTACAGGCGTTATTATAGGCTTAATTGTAACCAAAAACCCTCTAAGTTTGTTTACCATGTATGGCATTGTGGCACTAGCAGGTATTGCAGTAAATTCGGCCATAGTACTGATATCAAAAGCGAACAGCAATATTGATGAAGGAATGACTTTACTTCATGCCACTTTTTATGCTGCAAGAAGACGTATGCTACCAATATTAATCACAACATTTACAACCGTTGCTGGTTTGTTCTCGTTAGCTACAGGTTTAGGTGGTAGTTCATTAATTTGGGCTCCTGTGGCCACATCCATTGTATGGGGTTTGATGTTCTCAGCAGTTTTATCTATGTTTATCGTACCGGCAATATATTTACTGTCTATGAATAAATCACATATAAAACGAAAAGCATGTAAGCCAGCTTCTACTCTAAAAGTAAAGCCAGACAAGGAAAGCCAGGACAGTCACACAAAATTATAAAAAATATGACAAGAAAATATAGAGAAATAAAGGAACACTCAGTTAAAACTTATTTCACCATAGAGACAATAGATAAGGTAAATTAATTGTTATTAGCTTTTAAATAGCCCTTAATTTATCTTTCTAATCTTAGTTTCTTAAATACAAGACACAGTTTATAGTCATTTCCCTGATTTAAGTACGATACAAAAGAGTACTTAATGATTAGTTATAATGGGGTATGAATATATGTATATAGCAAAAATATCGGTAAAATATAATTTATCCAGTAAGAGCGGTAAAATGCAGTGAGAGTACTTATAAATGTCTCTTATAAGTTAATAATCAGTTTACTTGCATTATTCATTGTTATTTTAAATGCCTGCCACCATCTATTTGTAAATTTCTTCCTGTCATAAATTTGCTCGAAAAGATAAATTCAATAGCTTTAATTATTTCACTATACCCCGCTTCTTTAGCTAGCAGAGCTTTCGAAAAAGCTTTTTCTTTATAGGAGTCATCATCTTGTTCGTTAAACTTTATTAAGGCTGGCGAGATTGAGTTGACTTTAACCTTGGGCGACAATAATGAAGAAAATGAAAGCGTCAGACTGTTCATAGCCGTTTTGCTCGCTGCATAGGCAATATGTTTTTTACTGCCCTTCTCAGCTACATAGTCACTTATATGGATAACATCGGCAAAATCATTACTATGTACGTGAGAGTTTATCAGTAGCTTTTGAAAAGCTAAATTGATTTGATAAGGAATGCTGGCATGTATCGTCATCATTTTTTGAATTATTTGAGCTGAATTATAGTCCGCATTATTTTTGTCATTATTATCTGGAAGCCAATCCGACGCATTATGAATAATCCCATTTAAGTAACTATATTTATCTTGAATATGATTAATGAAATTATCCACAGCTTCCTGATCATAAAAGTCCACTTGGTATAAATCTGCGCCATTAGATATTAATTCATCAATAGAATCATATTTAGTTCGATATGTGCCTATTAACTGAAAGTCTTTGTCTAAAAAATGTTTTGCCATTTCAAGACCTAAGCGTTTACCGATACCGGTAATGAAGAGAACCGGTTTCATCGTAAAAATTCACTACGTGTTTGGGCATTAGTTTTGAAAACGCCGCCTAAAGCAGAGGTTGATGTGGTTGAATTAATATCCATAACTCCTCTAGATTTCACACAATAATGGGTAGCATTAATAGAAACTGCAACGTCTTGTGTATCTGTTAGTGTTTGTACTGCAACTAAGATTTGTTGGGTCAATCGCTCTTGAACTTGTGGTCTTTGAGCAAAAAACCTTACAATACGGTTTAGTTTCGACAAACCGATAATTTTACTACTCGGTATATAAGCAACTTTAGCAAGACCATCAATAGTTACAAAGTGATGTTCACAGGTTGAAATTAAGTTAATGTCTGTTACTTTGACCATTTCATCAACTGCCATTTTATTTTCAATCATGCTAATTGATGGAAAGTTTTCATAGTTTAAACCAGCAAAGATCTCATTCACATACATCTTGGCAATACGATGCGGCGTTTCAGCTAAACTGTCATCATTTAGATCAAGACCGAGTGTACTTACAATTTCTGTAAATAAATCTTTTATACGCTTTTGCTTCTCAGAGCTTGATAGTTGGTTAGGTATTAAGGGCGTTTCCAAACCTCTTTCGATTAATGTATCGCGAACTAAAATTGCTTCATTGCTTATCATGATTTTTCTCCTTATTCAGACTGATAAGATAAAGTTAACGATACAGAGTCAGCGAACCTTAAAGCGTGTGGTTTATCGATAGTTACTTTGGCAAAGTTAACCCAGGGGTGATTACTACAAACCTTTAAAACATCACTGGTTAATTTCTCCAACAATAAGAAACGACCATTTTCGACTAGAGAGATGATATCTTTACAGATCACCTTATAGTTCAATGCATTATCGACATTATCATTAAGGCACATTTTATTTGCCGGATAATGTACTTCTGCATTGATAACAATATCTTGCTGTTTACTCTTCTCTTCTTCATTAAAACCTATAAACGTTCTGAGACGTAAATTTGTGATGGTTATAATTGCATTACTGCTCATAAATCAACCTATTATTTTATTTGTATCATTAACTTTATTGTATACGTTTAAAGAAGTTTTTTAGTTCACCCTATTAAAGGTAATGGACAGAAAATGTTATATTAAATGAATAACAATATAAAAATTATTTAAACACACTTTAAATTACTCTCTTTGGGTCCCATTTAAAATCTACCTTAGATAAAGATTGACTAGATTTATCATAGTCATTCCAAAGAGTTTGATATGATTTATTTAATACTGGATGTATTTCATTTGTTGCCACATCAGATAAGGGCCACAGGACAAAAGCATTTTCTGTGATTTCACCTCTTGGTAGTGTTACACCATCTATCACGCCTACCGAAGAGCCATAAGTCAGTATATCGAGATCTAATGTTCTGGAAGAAAATTTAGGGCCTGTTCGAGTCCGCTCATTATCATCTTCGATTTGCTTTAAAACACTTGCAACTTGTGCAACTGAAAAGTTGGTATCGAATCCTGCGACTAGATTTAAAAAATTATCCCCTATAAAACCTATAGGTTTACAATCATAGGCATTTGAAACAATTAACGGTGAAAATATTACATCCAATGCATTTAGTGCAGCTACAATATTCTGTTCTCGGTTTATATTGCTACCAAGACTTACATAAACTCTTTGCACTAAATGTACCTTCATCACTATTAGATAAAATAAAACATCAATTTATATGAAAATAAACAAAAAAGCGAACAAATGGATAATTATATATTAATAAAATACTCTTAAACTATTATTCTTTTCATAAAACAAACAGGTCACTCACTTAAAAGAAAAGCACCTGCTTATAATACATTGATTAAATTCGAGAGAGTTTTCTTGCTAAAAGAACTCGTTAGAGTATTGTTTGAAGGTTCAGCACTTTTGATGCAAGTGCTACATTTTCATGCAAACTCATTTGCTCATTTTCGCAATGGGTTGGGTAATGCTGCACAACGCCAAGATTTGGTACCGGCATCATAATTTGAAGTGAGGATAGATTCTCTTCGTAATTGTTCATCGGGGTGTCATCCGCGCTGTTTGCTATCCAACCGATGCAATTTAAACCATCATTTTGGACCGCTTCAAGTGTTAGCATTGCGTGGTTCAAACAACCAAGTTTCATATTAACAATTAAAATAACGTCCATTTCATGTGCTCGAACAAATTGAGGTAGGTAAACTTGTTCCGTTTCAGTTAACACTAAAGGTAGCCTCCACCCACCTGCTCCTTCGGTGATAACCACATCGGGTGAAAAAGAGGATAACTCCTCAAAGTGATCGTTAATTAATGAAATACTTAAGGGTATATTCTCTTTATATGCAGCAATATGGGGTGCGATAGGGTCAAAAAACCGGATTGGATTAACACTGTTGATATTTTGGCCAGCATTTGCAAAGTGCGTTAATAATAAGGCGTCATCATTTATTAACTCATTTGTTTCAGAGCATTTCTTGCAGCCTGCAGCGATGGGTTTGAAGGTAGCGACTTTCCCGCCAAATTCACTAAGCGCATGCGCGATAGCACTTGCAATAAAGGTTTTACCTGCATCAGTATCTGTCGCTGTTATAAAAATTTTTCTCATTAATTATTCAACTTGATAACGAGGCCAGAATATAAGCTATAAGTTGCGGGATAAATACCACTTGGCTCAAGAAAGTCTTTATAAGATTCTGTCATCTTGAACCACTTATCTTTACCAGAAAGCCCCCTATTCTTCTTTTTAGCTAAGTGATTGGCGCCTAGGCCTTTTAACTCTCTTGCCAAATGAATAACGTTTTCATATTCAAGCACAATATCCTGAGATTTACTGTCAAATACATGTGAAACGTCAGTGTTAAAGTAGGTTTCTAATTCTAGTTCTGATTTAAAATCAATTACATGTTGGTCGTCATCGACCTGTTTCCAAGAAGATTTCAATTCATGTAATGTACCATCCATAAGTGTGGTAAATATCAACATACCGCCGGGCTTTAAAACACGTATCATTTCAGAAACAGCCACTTCTAGCGGTTCACACCATTGAATAACTAAATTTGAATAGATGAAATCAACACTATTCGACTTTAAGGGCAAACTTAATGCATCAGCTTCTATCCAACTAATGTCTTTAGACCGCTTTTCTTTTGAAAACTGAAGCATCTTTCTTGATAAATCTAAACCAATAACATGTTCGTATTTACTTGCGAGTAAATCAGTAAAATATCCAGTTCCAGAGCCTAAATCGAGCACGGTCAAATCATTTCGATTAGGTAACCAAGGTAATAAGTGTTTCCCTGAAAACCGCTGCAATCTAGCTGACGTATCGTAAGACTCACTCGCATAACCAAAGCTTCTGGCTAGTTTTATTCGCTTTTTTTCTTGTTCTGTTTTGCTGTTATTGCGTTCGTTTTCTTTAAGTGACATTAAATAATGGCCTTGTTTATTTTTTCTGCTAAATACCTGATATTATTCTCCTTATGATTCGCGCAAATGGTAACGCGTAACCTAGAGGTACCCTTTGGAACAGTTGGAGGCCTAATTGCACTTACCCAAAGCCCTGCATTTTTGAGTGTCTGACTGACTGATATACTTTTTGTCTCATCACCTAAAATAATAGCGTGAATTGAAGACTGAGAAGATAATACTTTAATGTCTGAACTGAGGAGTGATTTAAATAAATCACTTAAGTACATTATTTTCTCTCTTCGCCATTGCTCTTGTATCACTAATTCTATACTGGCTTTAGTTGCCCATGCAATAGCGGGAGAAATTGCCGTTGAATAGATATAGTGACGACCAAAATTAACTAAATACTCATAAATATCTTTCTCGCAAGTGATAAAGGCACCGCTTGTACCAAGCGCCTTACCAAAAGTTCCCATGGTAATGTCTACTTCGGCTAAACTTGCGCTACCTTGTCCTTGTGCTCCAACAACACCTAAACTGTGTGCATCATCTAAAAAAAATAATGCGTCATGCTGTTTTGCTACTTCCTTTAATTGCATTACATCAGCTTGATCACCATCCATACTAAACACCCCTTCAGAGGCAATTAAGTTGTTGTTTGAAGGGTTAGACTTAAGTAATTTGTTTAAATGGTTAACATCATTATGAGCAAAGCGTTTTACAAGAGCTTCACTTGCTCTTGCACCATCAATCATTGATGCATGACTTAATTTGTCTAGAAAGAACTGCGGTTGATTTTTTTGATAGTTTTTACCTAAAGTTTCAAATAAAGCAACATTAGCTGAAAAACCACTTGTGAAAAGCAAACAATGACTTTTGTTTAACCAAGTACAAAGTGTTTCTTCGAGTGCTTGGTGTGCATATTGGTAGCCAGTAACTAAGCTTGAAGAGCTGGCACCGGCACCAAATTTATTCATACCTTCTACCATGGCCTCATTTATTTTTGGGTGACGGTTAAGCCCTAAATAATCATTTGAAGAAAAATTAAGGTAAGGTTTACCATCAATAATGATATACCCTTCTTTTTCTGGATTATCTACGTACGAACTTTGTACACAAACTCTTTCACGAAACTGTGACTGTGAAATTCGCTCGTTTAACCTATCCTTAATAAAATCAAAAGCCACGGCGTTAATTTACTGCATTATAAAATAATTCACTATTTTGTTGGTCAACAATAGCTGTGGTTAATATTTTTTGTTCTACTTCGCTGTTATCAACGATTGTTTCTGTATTAATACCAAGCTTATTAAATAACTGAATATCTTTATCTGTTTCCGGATTTTCAGTTGTTAATAGCTTACAGCCATAGAAAATTGAGTTAGCACCAGCCAGAAAACACAAGGATTGCATTTGTTCATTCATTTCTGAGCGTCCCGCAGATAACCTTACGTGGCTTTGTGGCATCATAATACGTGCCACCGCGATACAACGAATAAAGTCAAAACTTTCTAGATCATCGACATTGGCAAGAGGTGTGCCTTCAACTTTTACCAACATATTAATTGGAACACTTTCTGGCTGCTTAGGCAAGTTTGCTAATTGCATTAAAAGTGAAGCTCTATCAACAGCTTTTTCCCCTAATCCAACAATACCGCCGCTGCACACCTTCATACCAGCTGAACGAACATGATCAAGGGTATCTAAACGGTCTTGATAGGTTCTGGTGGTAATAATTTGGTTATAATGCTCTGGCGATGTATCTAAGTTATGGTTGTAATAATCTAAACCGGCAACTTGCAATTGTGATGCTTGATTTTCTGACAACATACCTAAAGTCATACAAGACTCAAGTCCTAATGACTTAACACCTTTAATCATATCAAGTACATATGGCATATCGCGTTCTTTAGGATTACGCCATGCCGCGCCCATACAAAAGCGAGTAGAACCCATATCTTTAGCTTTTTGAGCTGCTTCAAGAACTTTCTCTACTTCAAGTAAGCGTTCTTTTTCTAAATCAGTTTTATTACGAGCACTTTGAGAACAATATTTACAGTCTTCAGGGCAAGCGCCTGTCTTTATAGATAACAAAGTACTTACTTGTACCTCATTGGCATTAAAGTGTTGGCGATGAATTGTTTGCGCTTCGAACATCAAATCGTTAAAAGGTAAGGCAAACAGCGCTTCTACTTCTTTAATAGTCCAGTTATGTCTTATCTGACCAAGCTTTGTACTAGGCTGAGAATTTTGTTTTATATCTTGTATCATGCTAATGAAATTCCGATTTGCATACGTGTTATTTAAGGGGTAGTCTATCGACCTTGCTTATGATGTCAATATTTTTAGATGGCTTTGGTTTACTAATGAATAAAAAACACACAATAAAATCCCCCTTAATCACAGAATCTGATTTACTTAACTTCGATCGTGAAAACGTATGGCACCCTTACACTTCAATGAGTAATCCTTTACCTTCTTATATGGTAGAAAGCGCAAAAGGTGTTGAAATAAAGTTAATATCTAAAGAGATACTCATCGATGGTATGTCGTCTTGGTGGGCGGTTTTACATGGTTATAATAACCCTAAACTTAATAAAGCATTACAAGATCAAGTTGAAAAAGTATCGCATGTGATGTTTGGCGGACTCACGCACGAGCCTGCAATTACTTTATCTCAAAAATTAATAGCACTTACCCCACCTGGGCTTGATAAAGTCTTTCTTTGCGATAGCGGATCAGTCTCAGTAGAAGTAGCCATTAAAATGGCGATGCAATATTGGCAAAGTATCGGCGGTAAATCTTCACATAAAACAAAACTTTTAACTGTCCGTAATGGTTACCATGGCGATACTTTTGCAGCTATGTCAGTATGCGACCCTGTAACGGGTATGCATCAAATCTTTGATAAAGTTTTAATGAAAAATATTTTTGCACCTGCGCCTTCATCAACCTTTGGAGAAGCGTTTAATAACAAAGAATTAGTTGAACTTGAGACATTGTTTGAAAAACATCATCACGAGTTAGCCGCCTTTATTATAGAGCCCATTGTGCAAGGTACTGGTGGAATGCGCTTTTATCACCCAGACTATTTAAAAGCCTGTAGAGTCTTTTGCGATAAATATAATGTCTTAATGATAGCTGATGAAATAGCGACAGGCTTTGGTCGAACAGGGAAATTATTTGCTTGCGAATGGGCTAGTATTACACCTGATATTATGTGTTTAGGTAAAACCTTAACAGGCGGCTATATGTCACTGGCTGCGACACTTTGTAAAAATGAAATTGCTCGGGTGATCAGTGAAGGTGAAGCCGGTTGTTTTATGCATGGCCCAACTTTTATGGGTAACCCGCTTGCCTGTGCTGTCGCCAATAAAAGTATAGAAATGTTGTTTGAAAATAACTGGCAAGCACAAGTAAGTAGCCTTGAGTGTCATCTAAATAATTACATTAAACCATTAAGTAAACATAACCGCGTAAAAGCAACACGTGTTCTGGGATCTATAGGTGCTGTTGAGTGTCATCAAAATGTTAATATCGCTGTAATACAAAAGCGCTTTGTTGAACTCGGCGTGTGGATCAGACCTTTTGGTCGCCTTATCTACATTATTCCCCCATTAGTTATTAATAAAGAACAAGTAGAAAAACTTGCCAGCGCTATCGAGCAAGTTTTAGATGAAGAGGTTTGTTTTTTAGGTTAGTCTTTTATGCCCCTTATTTTTTTAAGACAAACCACTTTAATTTTGTATATTTAAACAGCAAAAATAAAGCTAAGGCGGCCATATTTTTACGCTCCTTAGCGATATCGACGTTTTTTTACTTTTTTTTTGTTTTTTTCTAAGGATTCAGCAAGTTTTACTTGTTAAACAAATTGGGCAAGGTAACATACTTCTTTTAAATTTATTCTGTTCAAGCTCACGACACATATCCGAAGTTTTACCCTTCATAAAATGACAAATGTCGAGCAAAGCGTTGAACAATTTACCATAAGAGGTCATTTCATGTCAGTTATATCTATTACTGATGTATTAGCAGGTAAATATCCTGTTGATCAAGCTATCACTGTTCACGGTTGGATAAGAACCCGTCGTGATTCTAAAGCAGGCATTTCATTTTTAGCCATCCACGATGGTTCATGTTTTGATGCTATTCAAGCGATTGTGCCAAGTGAACTTGAAAATTACCAAAATGACGTTCTTAAACTTACGACTGGTAGCTCTGTTAAAGTTACAGGTACACTGGTTGAATCTCCAGGTAAAGGTCAATCATTTGAAATACAAGCAACACAAGTAGAAATACTTGGCTTAGTTGAAGATCCTGACACTTATCCGATGGCAGCAAAACGTCACAGTATTGAATTTTTGCGTGAGCAAGCTCATCTTCGTCCACGAACAAACATTGGTGGTGCTGTAACGCGGGTACGTAACTGTCTAGCGCAAGCTGTACATCGTTTCTTGCATGAAAAAGGATATTTCTGGATCAGCACACCACTTATCACTGGTAGTGATTGTGAAGGTGCTGGTGAAATGTTCCGTGTAAGTACACTTGATATGGAAAACCTCCCTCGTAATGATGAAGGCAAAGTAAACTACAAAGAAGACTTTTTCGGTAAAGAAACTTTCTTAACCGTTTCAGGACAATTAAATGTTGAAACGTACTGTAGTGCATTATCTAAAGTGTATACATTCGGCCCTACTTTCCGTGCTGAAAACTCGAATACAAGTCGTCACTTAGCAGAGTTTTGGATGATTGAACCTGAAATTGCTTTTGCAAATTTAGCTGATGCCGCTGATTTAGCCGAAGAAATGCTAAAATATGTGCTTAAAGCCGTACTTGAAGAGCGTGCTGATGATATGGTTTTCTTCCAACAACGTGTTGATAAAACAGTTATTGAGCGTTTAAATTCTGTAATTAACTCAGACTTTGTTCGTTTAAATTACAGCGATGCAATTACAATTTTAGAAGACTGTGGTAAGAAGTTCGAAAACCCAGTTTCTTGGGGTGTAGATTTAAATTCTGAGCATGAAAGATATTTAGCCGAAGAACATTTTAACGGCCCTGTCGTATTACAAAATTACCCGAAAGATATTAAGTCATTTTATATGCGCTTAAATGAAGACGGTAAAACTGTTGCAGCAATGGATATCTTAGCACCAGGTATTGGTGAAATCATTGGTGGTAGCCAGCGTGAAGAACGCCTTGATGTGCTTGACAGTCGCCTTGCTGAAATGGGATTAGATAAAGAAGATTACAGCTGGTATCGTGATTTACGTCGTTACGGCACTGTGCCACACTCAGGCTTTGGTTTAGGTTTTGAGCGTTTAGTTGCTTATGCAACAGGTATGCAAAATGTTCGTGATGTTATCCCATTCCCAAGAACGCCTAATAGCGCTTCTTTCTAGATTTAGAACCCGTTAAATATAAAAAAGGTGGAATGTATTCCACCTTTTTTCTCCAAATAAGTACTAACTAATATTACAACTAAGATTTAAAATAAAAACCTTAATGTAATAAGTGTTTTAACCATATTTTCTATTGCCAATAACTTATTTTATCTTCTAATGTCCTGTTGGGTTTTAACCTATCTTCTTTGCAGGGTGTGCCTATATATAGAAAACCTACAATTTCGTTCTGTATACTAACACCTAAACCTGCTTTCACTGTTTCATTCGACGCTAATGCACCTGTGCGCCACATAGCACCATAGCCTAATGCCACACAAGCCATTTGCATCGCATGTACACAGCAACCTGCTGTGATCAATTGCTCTTTTAGAGGTACTTTCTCATGTTTTGTATATTGAGTACTGACAACAATAATCATAGGTGCTCGAAATGGCATTTTTGATATTTTTTCAATATTAGCATTAGGTACGTCGATAGAGGAAGTAACGAACAAATCACTTAATTTTTGTAAGCCATCATCTCTAATGATGGTAAATTGCCATGGCTTTAATCCAGCATGATCAGGCACTCTCATACCTGCAGTAATAATTTTTTCAAGATCGTCTGCTTCAGGCCCTGGCGACTTGAGTAATGGCGTAGATTGCCTATGAGTGAGTAAACTTATTGCATTCATTAATTAATAACCTATTTTGGACACGTTTTGATACATCATATAGATTCATTTTACTTATAAACTACACAATCAAGATATATAATACCTTGTTCTGTATGGAATGATAACTTAATTAACGGAAGTATTTAATGCAAGTACCAATCGCCTATTTCGCTGTATTAATAATATGGTCTACAACACCGCTCGCAATTGTTTGGAGTAGTGAAACTATACCACCAACCCTTGCTGTGTTATTTCGTATGGTTTTGGCGCTTGTATTAGGATTTTTTGTGTTACGTTTTAAAAGAATATCACTACCATGGGACCCTGTTTCATTTCGCTTGTATAGATATTCTGCAATTGGTGTTTTTGGCGGTATGACTTGTGCGTATTTATCCGCTGCTTACCTACCTTCTGGGATTCTTTCTTTGGTGTTCGGGCTTGCGCCAATTCTTTCTTCCCTCTTAGGATACAAAATACTTAATGAAGATAGATTAACTCGTTTAAAAATAAGCGCAATGACTATTTGTTTAGTTGGTTTAGCAATTGTATGCATCGACAGTGTTGTACTGGCAGGAAACACCATAAACTATTATACAATCTTTGGTCTTTTATTAGCTTTAACTGCAGTATTTATGTTTAGTTTAAGTGGGGTTTTAGTCAAAAGTGTACAAATAGAGATTCACCCATTAGCAACTACTATGGGAACGCTTTGTGTTTCTACTCCCTTATTCTTTATAGCTTGGTTAATTTTAGATGGTGGCTTTCAAGTTAGTGATTGGTCTTATCGCTCATTAGCCTCTACTTTCTACCTTGGCGTGTTTGGCTCTTTAATTGGCTTTTATGCTTATTATTTAGTATTACAAAAATTGACCGCAAGCACCGTTGCATTAATTACTTTAATAACGCCTGTAATAGCAATTACATTAGGCTCTATTCTTAATGATGAGCCTTTAACCTTCTCCTTAATTTTCGGCGCCTTAATCATCGTGTTTGGTTTGGCACTTTATAACCAAAAAATGCTTTTGAAGCGTTAGTTCAGAAAAGTTTAAAGTTTAAAGTTTAGAAGATGTCGCTTTAGGCTTAAGGTATTTGTGCATAATTAAATGATCAATACTTGTGAATCGCCCGCCACCGATAAAGAAGAGTGAAAGTAACATAATAAAATACGTGATGGAAAATTCAACTCCGTTATTCAATATAACGATATTGCCTTTTTCGTATAACCAATTTGTGTTGCCATGCTCTTCTAGAATATCTTTCATAACGGAGAGCCTCTTACTGGCTTCTTCACTATTATTAAGACTCTTTTCCCCCTCTTCAAAACCAACTAAATCAAAAATTTGAGCAGGACTGATTTGAGCATTGGTTGGTGTAATTGCAAACCATCCATTTTCAGCATGAACACTTGTTGCAGCAACTAACATTGTGAACATTAAAGGGATACTAACCAATCTTGTAAATAGTCCAAATAGTAAAAAAAGACCACCGACGAGCTCGACCATTATAACTAAGTTAACTAGAAACGCAGGAAAAGGGAGACCCAAGCCCCATTCGCTATTACCAAACCAATTAATTATATTTGGATCAGCAAATAAAGACATCAAGCCTGATACATCATCGTTAAAAACCTGCGTTTTACTTAGGCCAGCCATAATAAAAACAGGAGCTAAATATAGCCTAATACATAAAGCGGGAATACCATCAAAAGTTGAGAGTAACTTAATAAACTGCTGATATAATTTGTGTTTGGTCATGATATTTCTACTTTTATCGCTAATTAATGTATGCTTTAAAATGTTTTTTACTCTAGATAAGAACCTTGAAAAACTTAAAACATTTCAGTTTTTTTTCAAATACGCATTTTTTTACAATCTTATTTCGAAAAATGTTATTTATTAATGTAGTATAGTAGTCATTACGACACTTGCATATAAATCGAACAACTATAACCCGATATTTAAATAAAAATGGACTAGGTCTTAACATTATGAAATCAATTGTTAATCTCATCAAACGTTTATTCGTTGCTTTTTGGAAGTTACTTGCTGTTACCCGCTCAATCATTGTGAACCTTATTTTCTTTGGTATTTTATTTGCGCTATTTGCTGCCTCTACTTCTGAAACTGAAAAAATCGTTGTACCAGAAGGCAGTGCTCTGGTTCTAAATATCGTGGGCGATGTTGTTGAGCAAAAACGTGAACTTAATCCGATCGATGAAATCCTTTCTGAGGCGATAAAAGAGCAAGCGGAAAATCCAGAAGTACTCATCAGTGATATTACTAAAACAATTGCTCATGCTAAAAATGATGATCGGATTAAAATACTAGTACTACAACTAAGTAGTATGCGAAATGTTGGATTGAGTAAACTCCAAGAAATTGGCGCTGTTCTTGACGATTTTAAAACATCGGGTAAAGCCATTGTTGCGCTCAGCGATACTTACTCCCAAGACCAATACTATCTAGCTAGCCATGCTGATAAGCTTTGGTTAAACCCTGAAGGTTTTATGCTATTTGAGGGCTATGGTCGTTATGGGATCTATTTTAAATCTGCCTTAGAAAAGTTATCTATTAATCAACATGTTTTTAAGGTCGGTACCTACAAATCTGCTGTAGAACCTTACATTCGTGATGATATGTCTGATGCAGCCAAAGAAGCGAATAAGTTGTGGTTATCTGACTTGTGGAGTCAGTATAAACAAGATGTTGCTAAACAAAGAAATATAGAGGTTGACAATTTTGACGAGAGTATGGAAACGCTATTAGTTAAACTTGAAGCATCAAATGGTAGTTTCGCTGATTATGCCCTTGCTAATCAGTGGGTAGATGAACTAAAAACACGTGAACAAATGCGTAATGATCTTATTACACTTGTAGGTAGCAACAAAAAAGGAACGAGCTTTAATCAAGTAAGCTTCTCTAGTTATCTTGCTGAGACCTCTATGCCAGATCCTTTATCAGAAGCTATGGCAGATAAGAGCTCTGACAAGGTTGCCATTGTTGTAGCCAAAGGCACTATTTTAGATGGTAACCAAAAGTCTGGTACAATCGGTGGAGATTCAACTGCCCGCTTATTACGTGAAGCGCGAAATAATGATGATGTAAAAGCGGTGGTTCTTCGTGTAGATAGTCCTGGTGGTAGTGCATTTGCTTCAGAAATCATTAGGCAAGAAGTCGAACTTTTAAAAGCCGCAGGTAAGCCGGTTGTCGCTTCAATGGGAACTTATGCTGCCTCGGGTGGTTATTGGATATCAGCTCCGGCTGACAAAATTATTGCCTCCCCTGCAACTATAACAGGCTCTATTGGTATCTTTGGTATGATAATGACTTTTGAAGATACGTTAGCCAAAGTTGGTGTATATACAGATGGTGTGGGTACCACAGATATCGCAGGTTTAAGTCCAACCCGCCCTTTAACTGAAAATATGGGTAAACTATTTCAAATGAATATTAACCGTGGATACCATAAGTTCTTGACGCTTGTTTCTGAAAACAGAAATATGACAATAGAAGAAGTCGATTCGGTTGCACAAGGTCGAGTTTGGTCTGGTATTAGAGCAAAAGAGTTAGGTTTAGTTGACGAACTTGGTGATTTAGATGACGCGATAACTGCTGCAGCGTCATTAGCTGAGTTAGAAGTTTATGATACCTTATTGGTAGAAAAGAAACTGTCTGAACGTGATTTAATGATTCAAAAAATATTTGGACAACAAAGTTACTTAGCTAAGTTAATCAAATCTGAAGACGAGAGTGGGTTTAGTAACCCAAATAAGTCCTCTGCTGTAACTCAAATGCTATCTTTGTTAACGAATGAAGTTGAGAAATTAGAAAACTTTAATGACCCACAAGGTATGTATATCTTATGTACACATTGTATAGATAGTCATTAGAGGATCGATTAACCTATTTTTCAGGAACAACTCAGCTATCTGAAAAAGTAATAACCTCTTATGATTTGAGAGAAAATGTTAAAGAAAAAGATTTATGTCGCCTATACAGGCGGCACCATAGGAATGAAAAAAAGTGATCAAGGTTTTGTGCCTGTTAATGGTCACTTAACTTCAGCTATCAATGCCCTACCTGAATTTCATCGCGAAGAAATGCCACAATTTACAATCAATGAGTATCAGCCCATTATTGATTCTTCAAATATGACGCCAAGTGATTGGCAACGCATAGCTGATGATATTAAACAACATTATGATGACTACGATGGTTTTGTTGTGTTACATGGCACCGATACTATGGCATATACAAGTTCAGCGCTATCGTTCATGTTTGAGAATTTACAAAAGCCCGTTATTGTGACTGGCTCACAAATACCACTAAGCCAATTGCGCTCTGATGGTCAAGTAAACGTGTTAAATGCGCTTTATATTGCTGCTAATTACCCCATTAATGAAGTAGGTTTGTTTTTTAACAACCGACTTTATCGTGGAAACCGCTGTATAAAAGCGTATGCAGATGGGTTTAACGCTTTTGATTCCCCCAATATGCAACCATTACTTGAAGCGGGCATAAATATATCTGTTTTAGCGGGTAAAATTTCTGTTCAAACTGAGCAATTAGCAGAGCCACTAAAGCTGAACAGGATTGTTCCTCAACCGATTGGTGTTGTCCATCTTTACCCAGGCATCAGCAGTGAACTCGTAAAAAATGTTATAAGGCAGCCAGTTAAAGCATTAATTCTTAGAAGTTATGGCGTTGGTAATGCACCACAAGACGCATCACTACTTTCTTGCTTAGCGCTAGCCAAAAGCAAAGGAATTATTGTCGTCAACTGCAGCCAATGTATTAAAGGCAAAGTAAACATGTCGGGGTACGCAACAGGTAATGCATTAAGTGATGCGGGCGTCATAAGTGGATTAGATATGACTCTTGAAGCGACACTTACCAAACTTCATTATTTATTAAGTCAAGAGTATGATTACGATACTATCTGTGAAATGATGCAAATAAATCTACGTGGAGAGCTTTCAATATAAGAAATAAAAACAGGTGAGAGAGATTACTGATATGAAAAGTACTTAAGATTAGATGTAATTTTGTGCAATCAGCTCTACACTTGTTACTCACAGGATATTCGTGTTTAAACCTGATAATTTACACTGAAAATTTTTGTTAAATGAATAAAATCAATAAAGGTAAAGATATACTCGAACAATATATGAAAACGCTAGGATTATTGTGTGATATTTCTGATGAGGAATGTTTATCGAAAGCAGTTGACTCTAACTGTTATTAAAAATTTTTCAACCAAAATAAGATCAGTTATTCAATGGTATTAAATAACTGTTCTCTTTAAAGCTAAGCTAAGTCATGATAATCATTTTTGGTTTCCTAGTTTAAAAAATCACTTAGTTTCATCTTGCATTCTATTTATAGGTAAACTAAATATCTTTAAAATGTGCAATATCACTTACTGGATTAGAACCTTTATCACACTTTTCCATCGGCTCATCCTTATCACTTCCTGACATGTAAACTTTAATCTCACGTTTTGTTTTAGTGACAATTTCTCCATTTGGCCCAATGGTTAGCATTTCATCGTTATTTTGCATTTTCGCCTGATAAGCCATCGTTAATTGTAATGCGGTTGCGCGTTGTGCTTTATCAACCGGTGTACCTTCTGGCCATTTACCCGTTTCTGCAGCGCACTTTAAACGCTGGTACATAGTTTCTGGCATGTTAGTAATAGTATCTTGTAAGTTCATATGAATCCGATGTAAAAATAATAACCTTTTATATAACTTTTAATTTTTTCAGCTAGTCTAATGCTAAGATCTTTTCTTGTGTTGAAATTTGAAAATGAGCATTCTAACGCGAATAGCAATATATAAAATAAAACCGATGATAGAACTAACCATTGCGGTTGTATGTTGCCAACTACCCTTCTCTACATTATCCCAAAACATAAATAAGAAGCCACCACAGAATAACAACATGCTTAAAAAAGAATAATTCATTAAACGTTGAGCTTTTTCTATTTTTTTAGTATTAGATAAGCGAGATATTTTTTCTGGATCTAAGCCTTTAAGTTCTAGCCCACAATGAGAGCAGTTAGAAGCTTTATCTGATATTTTTTTATTACAACCTGGACAATTTATTACAGCCATAAATTTACTTCTTCATTAATTAAATTTAACCAAACTAAAAAACAAACCAAATAAACTAAACGTATTAATCATGTGAGAAATAGTGATACAAGATTTATAACCCGTGCGTGTAATATTATCGTGTATTGCGTTCGTGAATTGTACGAATGTTTTGCTAGATGAATATTCTACAGAATTTGAGCAAATAAAAGAATAAAAAAAACGCCCATAAGGACGTTTTAATTAAGTTGGTAGTAAAGCGATTTATTCCTTAGTCGGATTATCTTTTTCAAAACGCTCTTCCCAGAACGTTGCATTTTTAATACCTAACGACTTAGGATCAAATGTATATTTCTCTACACCTTCAGTTTGTTGCTTTTCATAATCTTTTAATGCTTTAACCGCAGGTTTAGACATAAAGAAAATAATGATAATACCGATGATATTTAACCATGCCATCATACCGACACCAATATCGCCAAGACCCCATGCAATATTAGCCGCTTTAATTGTGCCGAAGAAAGTCGCTGCCATGATCACAACTTTAAGCGCAAAGATTGCACCTGGTAACTTAAAAGTACGTTTAATGTAATAGATATTATTTTCAGCAATAAAGTAATAAGCCAGTATTGTTGTAAAAGCAAAAAAGAATAAAGCTAATGCAACAAATGGTTTACCGACGCCAGTGAAAACACTTTCAACAGCTAATTGGGTAAAGGCTGGACCATTAGCCACAACATCTGAAGCCACGTTTTGGATGATAAACGTCTCATCTGCACCATGAACATTGTACACACCTGTTATTAAGATCATAAACGCGGTAGCTGAACACACAAACAAGGTATCAATATAAACAGAAAACGCCTGTACTAAACCTTGTTGTGCCGGATGTTGCACCTCTGCTGCGGCTGCGGCATGTGGCCCCGTGCCCTGCCCAGCTTCATTCGAGTAAACACCTCGTTTAACCCCCCAACCAATCGCTGCACCGACACCAGCCATAGGTGAGAAAGCGTCACTAACTATCATCATAAATACACCCGGTAATTGTGTATAGTGCAGTGCAATAATAACTAATGAAATTAAAATATAAGCAAGCGCCATAAAAGGTACAACAACTTGTGTAAAGTTTGCAATGCGTTTAATGCCACCAAAAATGATAAAACCAAGTAACAAAACAATCAGCGTACCAGCATAAAGTTTTGCATAACTTATCATGCCAAAAGCATCACTAACAAAGTGACCACTATTTGAGAAAACTTGCTCTATTGCCGTACCAATGGTATTCGATTGAACCGTTGGTAATAATATACCGGTTGCTATAATAGTCGCGATGGCAAAAATCCACGCATACCACTTTTGTCCCATCGCTTTTTCAATATAATAAGCTGGACCACCATGATAAACACCATCATGTTCTTCTTTGTATATTTGCGCATTGGTTGACTCGATATAAGCGGTTGCAGCACCAAAAAAAGCTACAACCCACATCCAGAACACAGCACCAGGGCCACCAAAACCAATAGCGGCAGCTACACCAGCAATATTACCTGCGCCTACCCT
>CAWVWK010000027.1:0-20499 GCA_963933725.1 uncultured Colwellia sp. | reverse complement strand
AATACTGCCTATTTCGCCTTTTTTAATCAGTTCACTGATATAAGGTGAGTTAATTAATATTTCGATAGCGGCAACACGACCAGTACCATCGCGAGTTGGAATCAATTGCTGTGCAATAATACCTCGAAGGTTTAAGGCTAAATCAAATAATAATTTGCCCTGTTGATCCGAGGACACTAAATGCATGATACGATCAATTGCTTGGTTTGCATTATTAGCATGAAGTGTTGCGATACATAAATGCCCTGTCTCAGCAAAACTCAAAGCATGCTCCATGGTTTCTCTATTACGAATCTCACCAATCAAAATAACATCTGGTGCTTGTCGCAAAGAGCTTTGCAGTGCAGCCTCAAAAGACTCTGTATCTAAACCTACTTCTCTTTGTGTAATCATCGACCTAGCATGTTCATGCACATACTCAAGAGGATCTTCGATAGTCAGGATATGACCTTTAGAGTTTCTATTTCTATAACCAATGAGTGAGGCCATTGACGTTGACTTACCTGTTCCTGTACCACCAACGAACAAGACCAAGCCTCGCTTTGACATAACAACATCTTTTAAAATAGAGGGTAAGCCTAGCGCATCGACATCTGGAATTTCTGTTACGATACGTCGTATAACCATACCGGCTTTATCTCTTTGCCAAAAAGCTGACACACGAAAGCGTCCTATACCATCAAGTTCTATTGCAAAATTAGACTCTTTGTCATTATCAAAAACTTTTTTTTGCTTTTCATTCATAGCCTTATGAACAAGTTCAAGAGAGTCTTCGCCGCTAAGGACATAGTCACTCATCGGCTGTAATTCGCCATTTATTTTTGCACTAACAGGTAATTTGGCTGTTACAAATAAATCTGACGCATCATGATCTATCATTTTTGTTAAATAATCTTCAAGTTCCATGTTTCCCTCTTCACTTGTATGATATTAAATATTGCTAATCTGTTTATTTTATTTTATTTTAAATTAAGCCTAACCAATAAAATTAGGCAACCTAAATTTAAGAAAATGTTAATTAAAAACCAGAAAACTGGTTCTTATCTACTGCTTTCTCCATTGCAGCTCCTTTGGTAACAACACCACGATTAACCAAGTTCTGTAAGCATTGATCCATAGTTTGCATACCGTGTTGCATACCCGTTTGAATAGCGGAGTACATTTGCGCAATTTTATCTTCACGGATAAGGTTACGAATAGCTGGTACGCCAATCATAATTTCATGAGCAGCAACTCGCCCTCCGCCCACACGTTTAATAAGTGTTTGCGATATAACAGCTCGTAATGATTCTGAAAGCATAGAACGAACCATTGATTTTTCAGCGGCAGGAAAAACGTCGATAATACGGTCTATGGTTTTAGGTGCAGAAGTTGTATGCAGTGTACCAAATACTAAATGTCCTGTTTCTGCCGCTGTCATAGCAAGACGAATAGTCTCTAAGTCACGCATTTCACCAACAAGGATTACATCGGGGTCTTCACGAAGGGCTGAACGTAACGCAGCTTCAAAACTCAATGTGTCACGATGAACCTCACGTTGGTTAATTAGACATTCTTTATTTTCATGAACAAATTCTATTGGGTCTTCTATCGTTAAAATATGATCTTTTTTATGCGCATTAATGTAGTCTACCATCGCAGCAAGTGTGGTTGATTTACCTGAGCCTGTTGGCCCTGTTACTAATACCAAGCCTCGAGGCGTGTCAGATATGTCTCTAAATATATCTGGACAACCTAATTCGTCGAGTGTTTTTATAATACTCGGAATGGTACGAAATACAGCTGCAGGTCCTCTGTTTTGGTTAAAGGCATTAACCCTGAAACGGGCGAGTCCGGGAATTTCGAATGAAAAATCGACCTCTAAGTTTTCCTCATATTCTTTTCGTTGCCTATCGTTCATGATATCGTAAACTAAACCGTTAACGTCTTTAGCATCAAAAGCTGGAATTTGGAGTTTTCTAACATCGCCATCAATACGAATAGAAGGTGGAGCCCCCGTTGATAAATGTAAGTCGGACGCATCGTGCTCTACACTGTATGCAAGTAATTCTGTAATATCCATAAAAGCCTCTAATAATTTTTTTGATTTATGTTTAACTAAATTTACACTTAAAAAAATGGTACAAATGACAAATATAAAAAAAAATATTGATAAAATTAAAGCTCACATCCAACACGCTTGCCAACTTAAAATGGACCAAAGTAATACGCAAACGCAAGAAAAAGTGAGTTTATTAGCCGTCAGTAAAACCAAACCAGCCTCTTACGTAAAACAAGCCTACGATGAGGGGCAATATGACTTTGGTGAGAATTACCTTCAAGAGTCTTTAGATAAAATTAAAGCGCTTGAACACTTACCTTTTATCACCTGGCACTTTATTGGCCCTATTCAATCGAATAAAACAAAGCAAATAGCTCAAAATTTTTCTTGGGTACATAGCGTTGATCGAGAAAAGATTGCGTATCGCTTAAATGAACACTTATCGAATGACTTACCTTTAACTTGTCATAAAACTAATCGTCAAGATACTCCGCTAAACGTTTGTTTACAAGTGAATATTAGTGAAGAAGCATCAAAATCAGGGGTTTCTTTAGAGGATGTGTTTTCTTTAGCCAATACGGTTAATAATTGTGATAAACTCGTTTTGCGCGGGATCATGGCGATACCAGCTAAGGATGCTTCAGTTCACATTTATGAAAAAATGCAGACATTATTTCTAAAACTGCAAGCAAAATACCCTACGGTTGACACACTATCACTTGGCATGTCTAATGATTTAGAGATTGCTATACAACATGGTTCAACTATGGTGCGAATTGGAAGTGCTATATTTGGTGAAAGAAGTTAATATGTAAACTATCTAATTATATTCTAGATCTTGTAATTTAAGTTTTGTAAATAGTTTAAGCTGCTATGTCCTGACAATGTTAAAGCGGTTAACACAAACAATCGACCTTAGGTCAAATTACAATCCTTAACACTAAAGTAATAAGAAAAAATATTATGAATAAAATAGCCTTTATTGGTGCTGGAAATATGGCAAGTGCCATTATTAGTGGGTTAGTATCAGCAAACACTGATGCAAGCAACATAATGGTCTCTAATCCTTCTCCTGAAAAAAGAGAACGGTTAGCCGCTAACTTTCATATCCATCAAAGCTCAGATAATATAGAAGCGGCACAGTTTGCTGATATTATTGTTTTGTGTGTGAAGCCGCATTTTATCGTGCAAGTTTGCCAAGATATTGCTCAATCAGTAGATATTACTAAAAAATTATTTATCTCTGTTGCGGCAGGAACCACTGTCAAGCAAATACAGCGAGCGCTAGAGACATGCCCACAGCACAAGATGACCGAATCAGATGCTCGACTAAAATGCCCAGTGGTTAGAGTTATGCCAAACACACCTTCTCAAATAGGTTTAGGCATGAGCGGACTTTTTGCCTCTAAAGAAGTAAACCAAAAACAAAAAACAGTAGCAAATGAATTACTTTGCGCTGTAGGGAAAGTTATTTGGTTAAATGAAGAAGAGCAAATTAATGACATCATCGCTGTTGCTGGCTCTGCTCCTGCTTATTTTTTCCTATTTATGGAAGCAATGGAAAAGCATGCACAAACATTAGGCTTTAGCGCCAAAGAAAGTAGAATGCTCGTTCAACAAACTGCCTTAGGTGCAGCGCAAATGGTAGAAAAAAATGATACTGACATTAGATCATTAAGAGAAAATGTCACCTCTGAGGGAGGGGCAACATTTGCCGCACTAGAGCAGTTCAGACACGATAACTTAGACATTATCGTTAAAGATGCTATGAATGCCGCAATTACTCGGTCACAAGAAATGGCTAAAGACAGTTATAAAATTATTTAATGAGAAGTTTAAACAGCTTATTTTGGAGAAAAAATGGAAGCTATTGTTTATTTATTAAGATTTGTTTTCGATGCATTACTCATGCTACTTATCGTTCGCTTTTGGCTACAATGGGTAAAGGCTGACTTCTATAACCCACTTAGTCAATTTGTAGTAAAACTAACCAACCCTTTAGTTGTGCCACTTCGTAAAATTATTCCTGGGCTAGGTGGTTTAGATATCGCGACACTTGTTTTAGCCTATATTGTAGCCACATTAAAATTTGTTGTATTAGCCGCATTATCTGGTGAAAGTTTAGGGGCTTTAGCTTTTTATATAGGGTTACTTGTTTTAATCAAACAAGCTGGGGTTATGTTATTTTTTATTATGATTATCGTCGCAATCATGAGTTGGGTCGTTCAAGGTTACAACCCTACCATGATGGTACTTCAACAGCTCATAGACCCACTTTTAAGACCTATTAGAGCGATAATCCCTAACTTAGGAGGTCTAGATATTTCAATGATCATTGCGTTTCTACTGATGAACGTCCTTAACATTGTCCTATCTAATTCAATTCCTTATTGGGGATCCTTATAGATAATATAATTAAGAAAACTAAAAAGTAGTGTGAACCAATGGTTGCTGGTAACTCATATGCTAGCCATCATTTAGTAGTATGTAATTTGGTCTTAAATAATTTAATTTATGTGGAAATAAAAAATGATAAAAACAGTTTATAAAACAATTTTAATCGTGCTGATTTCATTAAGCATGACACTGACTTTCGCTCATGATGCTTTTGCAAAAAACATGAAAAAACTATCCAACTGGGATGTTCATTATATCGCATTAGATTCAACCTTTATTACCCCTGAAATTGCTAAAGCTTATCAAATATCAAGAAGTCGTTATAATGCTTTAGTTAATATTTCAGTGCTCGATAATAGCAAAGCGGGCAAACCTGCAAAACATGTTAGTATCACCGGAACGGCGAAGAATAACTTAGGACAATTTAAAACCATAGAGTTTATTGAGGTAACAGAAGGTGATGCTATTTACTATTTAGCACAAGTCCCCGTGAATCATGAAGAAACTGTGCATTTTTCTTTAGATATATCTGATGGGAAAAAAACAGAAACGTTAAAGTTTTATCAAAAATTTTATATCGATTAAGAACCACTTTTAAAGTTTTGAAGCAGGTTAAGTCCATGTTCTTTTGTTAAAGATGATGGATAAACAGAGTTTGGGCTTACTGTCACTTAGTTCATTTTATCATTAATCCACTATCTTACCGCTGCAAGCAATGTTTCCATTAGCTCATCGGCAATTGAAATAATTCTAGCGGCCGCATTATATGCCGTTTGAAATTGCAATAAATTTGCAGCCTCCTCATCTAAATTAACCCCTGAAAAAGACGTGTAACGGCTATTTGCTTGGTCTATTAGAACTTCAGATGATTGCATTTTTACCTCAGCATTTGCAGTGATTGCACCCACATCAGAAGTAAGGAAGGCATAGTTACCCTGAAACGTAGAACGACCATTGTTTAGAGTTTTATCTGTTTGTAACGCAGCCAGCTTTAATGCGTTCTCATTACTCCCGATACCCGTTTCATTGTGATCAAGCGAAAAGCTATATGAGTCGAGTGCCGCCGTATCTTCGATGGCTATCTCTATCTCAAAACCAGCATGACTTAATGTTTGTTGGGGACCAGTAAAGGCCAAACCTGTTAATGGTGTACCAACAGGCTCCTCAATTGGCAACCCTGAATTAGCATCTAAGACTTGATAGGTAAAAGTGCCAATGGGAGCTTCTGCTACTTCAATACGAATTCCTCGTGCTACTGTAATAGGCTGTGTTGTAACATCTTCAGGGCTAGGGTAATTGGTATCTGATGTGTTGGTTAGTTGTGTAATACGTGTTTTGCTTGCTCCTGTGTTGGCGGCCCCGTCGGTGATAAGGATTTCATTTCCCGCAGCAGCAATCAAGCTTGGGTCGGTGGTTTCATTTGAAAACACCTTTGCACCTAATCGTGTAGGTCTTAACTCAAATGACTTTCCTACTTGTAAAGGGTCGCCAGCATTAATAGCGTTTACGTTAATACTAAATCCGTAGTCACTCACGTTAATATTTGTTGAAACAGATAAATCTTGCGCTCTAGCAGCAGGGATTGTTAATTGCTCCCCCGTAAACAGGTTTTTTAATTCAAACTGAACCTGCTCAGGAGGACCGGCGGCGTAACTTAATACAGTTAATGAAAAGTCATCATTGGTTAGCTTAGCCGGATCTTCAATTTGAACACCTAACGTTGCTTGCCCTAAATTATCATTCACGCTGATTACGCGTTGTGCCATACTCGAAGTGTCGTTGACATCATTAAAGAAATTCATGCCTACTTGTAATTCGAGGTCAAGACCTAGTTTCTGTTGCTCATTAACTAAATGTCCTATACCTATAGCTGTCTGTCCCAATTGGTTAAAAGCTGTTTTCAATACATCTTCTCTGAAGTCATGCAATGCTTGAATTTTCCCCCCCATAAATTCGCCACGTAAACGCTGGGTACTACCATTACTGGATAAAGCTAAATCAAGTTGTGTGTTATCAGAAGCAGAAGGAATAGTTTCCACTTTTAATGATGTTGCGCCTAAGACAAGTGGCTGCCCTGTAGCAACAAATATATTTACCATACCGTTATCAAGCTTTACCATTGAAACATCAGAATATTCACTAATACTTAAAATAAGTCTATCCCTTTGATCGAGTAAGTCATTTGGTAAGCCCTTAGTGCCATCCCCCCAAGAAAGTTGAATTTGATCATTTACATCGGCAAGGTTAGCTGCCAATGCTGTCATATTTTGTGCAATACTTTCCACATCATCATTTAAAGAACGATATTGAAGATCAAGTTGTTCATATAAGCGATTAAAGGTGGATGTCATGTTGTTTGAAACCTGAATCAAATTACCTCTTGCTTCAAGTGAATTAGGGTAGTCTGCGACATTATTCATGCTTGCAAAAAACTTAGCAAGCGTGTTGGTAATAGAGGTATCATCGTCTGAAATAACCTGATCTACTCGACTAGCATTGTTTAAGAAGAACTCATTATAGGCATAAGCACTTGTATTCCCCTGTAAATCGAGAAATGAGAACTGATCAAAACTTCTTACAATGTCATCAACTTTAGAGCCTATACCTGAAAATTTTCCGCCATAACTCTCCCCTCCAGCCGTTACTTGTACTGTACTTTGCCGGGAGTAACCATCGGTATTTACATTGGCAATATTATGCCCTGCTGTATCAAGTGATTGTTTCGATACCAGTAGTGCTTGAACACCTAAGCCATAGAGGTTTACCGACATATTAGTTCCTTAAACGTTTTAGCAACGATAAATAGTAAGCTATTTATTTTCTATAAGGCGAGTGACCTTGCTTAATAGGGAAAGGATTTTTTTTGCGTACTGTGGGTCCGTCGCATAACCCGCCTCTTGGATTCCTTGCAAGAAGTGCTCCACATTGCCTGGATTATCAAGTGCTTTTTTATAACGGTCATTCGAAGATAAAAAATTCACATAATCCTTAACGCTATCGTTAAATGAATCATATAGTCTAAAAGGCTCTTTCTTATGTATCATAGTGCCTTGTTCAAACTCCAAGGTGTTTTTTTCGACTTTACTACCTTGCCATTTAGGGTCCGCTTTTATATTAAAAAGATTAAAAGAAGATCCCCCATTGTTATGTTGAATAATCTTTTTCCCCCAACCTGTTTCTAATGCAGCTTGAGCAATAACAACTTTATAAGGAATACCTATTTCTTTTTCGACATATTTAGCGGCACTAATAAGTGAATTAACGAAAGTTTTAGGAGAGTCTATATTTATCGCTGGTATAGCCTCTTTGGCTTCAACATTATGATGATTTTTTTGCCCTGAAACATTCACTTTTAAAGGATGAACTAGAGTTTTTACAAAGTTTTTTTGATTAGAGAAGTTTGGATTTGAAATATTATTATTCTCTGAGTCAGTTTTATTAATCTGTTCTGTCATTAATGTTCGATTAACAAGCTTGTCTTTAAGTTGATTAATTCGTGCTAGTTGTTCATTACTCATGTGAGGCGAAATATTGCCGTCACTCCTGAGTAAGTTTTTAGAAGTAAAGTTATTACTATTAGGACTAAGCTGCCTGACAATTAAATCGGTTAAACCTAATGAACCATTACTTGATAATTCAACAGCCATTTGTTGGTCATGCATGTCACGATAAGATTTACTTGTTTGTGAGTTGAAAGGGCTATCTGCTTCTAAAACCTCTTGTGCTTTACGCATGCTTTTCAATAGCATTTGCATAAATATCGCTTCAAACTGCTGCGCAGCTTCTCTTAAAGCCGCCTCTTTCCCATCTGCGCTTCTTGATTGCTGACGTATAGCATTTAAACCATTTAGCTCGAGGGTATTTCGTGCTTGTTCAAAACTCGCATGACTATGATCCCCCCTTAATGGACCGATTAAACTATCATCACTCAAAACAGCCTCCTTTAAAATCTAACCTATTTTAGTCCAGACCAACTCAGTCCATGTCCGCTTACTGGGCATGAACTTATTCAAAATGGCATTAAATAATGATTAACTCTCCACGTATAGCACCAGCTTGGTCCAGGGCTTCCAAAATGGCCATTACATCTCCTGGCCCTGCGCCCACTTCATTAACCGCCCTAACTAAAGTATCGAGAGTTACACCAGGTCTAAATACAAACATTCTTGCATC
This sequence comes from uncultured Colwellia sp., assembly GCA_963933725.1. GTDB lineage: Bacteria > Pseudomonadota > Gammaproteobacteria > Enterobacterales > Alteromonadaceae > Colwellia. The sequence goes on along the minus strand of CAWVWK010000027.1, from coordinate 11,888 downwards.
CGACTGGGTGATATTGATAGTAGACTCATTCGTAACAACGGTATCGCCATTAGCAAAAGCATTAGGTTGAGATACATTTTGTGCTTCGTTGATACTCACCGTGATACCGCCATGGGTTATGGCAGCTGGAAGTAAACGTACTTCAGACCCGATAACAATGGTACCTGTTCTCGAATTGACAATAATTTTAGCGGCAGGGGTTGCCGGTTCAAACTCTAAGTTTTCTAACACCGATAAAAAACTGACTCTCGCTGAAATATCTCTCGGTGCGGTGACACGAACAGATGTAGCATCAAGCGCCTTAGCTGAGCCTTCAATTAACTCATTAATCGTATCTGATAAACGCATTGCGCTGGTAAAATCTGATTTTCTCAAATTAAAGGTGATGTAATCACCACTTGCAAAAGGAGAAATGATTTCACGCTCAATTGAAGCGCCATTCGGGATACGGCCGACGGTGGGCGTATTCACAATGATTTTTGACCCATCTAAACCTTCAGCACCTAAGCCCCCTACAATTAATGAGCCCTGCGAAACAGCATAAGCCTCACCATCAAGGCCTACTAAAACGGTTTGCAATAAAGTTCCACCATGTAAACTTTGTGCGCTACCTATAGATGACACCGTCACATCAATTTTTTGTCCTCTTTTTGCAAAGGCTGTTATTTCAGCATGAACAGCAACAGCGGCAACATTTTTTATTTTAGGTTTTTGATTCTCTGGCATCGTAATACCAAAATTACTTAACATCGTTTTAAAGCTTTGGTCTGTAAAGGGGGATTGCTCACCTGTTCCAGGAAGACCAACGACTAAACCATAACCAATAAGCTGATTTGATCTTACCCCTGCTACATCAGCGATGTCTTTTACTCGCTGAGCATTGCATGGAAATATAACGAGTATGGCAAGTATTATCACAATAAATTTCATCTGTTCTACTCCCTTCATAAAACAACACAACTTAAGCTCTTAATAACATTAATTTCACTAAAAAGGCCACCACGTACTACTAAAGAACTTACTCAGCCAACCTTGTTCATTGATATCCGCAAATGTGCCTGTACCTGCGTATTCGATTCTTGCATTAGCCACTTTGCTAGATAAAATTGTATTATTAGAGCCGATATCTTTAGAGCGTATAACACCAGTTAAACGAATATACTCATCACCATTATTAAGTGTCATCCATTTCTCACCTCTGATCATCAAATTACCATTTGGCAATACGTTTAATACATGAACAGAAATATGACCATTTAAACTATTGCCTTGATCAGCTTTTGAGTCACCTTTGAATTGTGACTTTTGATTAATACCAAACTCGATAGGATTGCCATTAATTAGAACAGGATTACTGCCAAAGCCTGTTACGGCATCTAATTGACTTGCATTTTCTTTTTTAAGCTCTGTTTTGGCATTTTTGTTTGCTTGAGTGCTCTCACTTAAAATAACAGAAATGATGTCTCCTATTCGATGCGCCTTAGAATCGGAGTAAATATTGTTGATATAGTTCGCTTTAAAAAGCGATCCGGTTGGGACAATATTTTCTTCTTCTTCCTCCGGTAAAATAGGTGCAAACTCAGGGTCATCCGGAAGCGCTTTACTTAGCTCAACCGTATTACTGCAACCCGAAAGTAAGCATCCCAAAATACAAACAAGAATATAAAACTTATTCATAACTCCCCCTAAAATCAGTTTACGATAGGCCTTTAAAAATTCGTTAACTTAGACATTACAACTGCTGGTTAATGTAACTTAGCATCTCATCAACCGCAGAAATCACTTTCGAATTCATTTCATAAACTCGTTGGCTTTCAATCAAGTTTACAAGCTCTTCGGTCGTATTAACATTAGATGTTTCTAAAGCACCTTGAACAATCATGCCAAAACCTTCCAATGAAGGAACGCCCTCTAAAGGTGCGCCACTGACGGCTGTTTCTATAAATAAGTTTTGTCCGACAGCTTGTAGTCCTGTTGGGTTAACAAAATTAGTGACATTGAGTTGACCAACAACTGCTGGCTCTGCCTCACCGGGTAAAGTAACCGATACTTCTCCATCTTGCGATACGATGATACTTAAGGCGTTATCAGGGACTGTAATTTGAGGTTGTAATAAATACCCTGCCCCTGGGGTGACTATGTTACCCTCGTCATCCATCGTAAACTGTCCATTACGGCTATATGCCGCATTACCATCTGGTAATAATATTTCAAAAAAACCTTCACCTTGAATCATTAAATCGAGTGCGTTATCTGTGGTGAGCATGTCGCCTTGCGTATGCATCATTTGAGTGGCAACAACTTTAGTACCCGCACCGAGCATTAATCCCGAAGGCATTTCTGTATCTTGACCGCTACGACCACCTGGCTGACTTATATTTTGGTAAAGTAAATCCTCGAAAACAGCCCTGCTTTTTTTGAAACCAACCGTGCTGGCATTAGCTAAATTATTCGAGATTACTGCGATATCCTTGGTCTGTGCTTCTAACCCCGTTTTACTGATCCATAGTGCTGAATTCATACGTCACCTCGTTATTTAAAGTTAATAAGCAAAGTCATTAACTTGTTTATATTTGCTCTGCTTTAGCTTAGTGCTGTAGCAGTAAATTTTATAAAGTAAACTCACCAAATTGCTAAAATGATCTTAATAAAGAAGCGGCACTGGCATCATTATCTTCAGCTGTTTTCATAAGCTTTAATTGCATTTCAAATTGCCTTTGTATGGCAATCATTTCTGACATTTCATGGATCGGATTTACATTACTAGACTCAATCGTAGCGTTCATTACTTTTACTGTAATATCAGCCTGCTCGACACCGCCGCCTTTTAACCTGAATAAACCATCATTACCTTTTTCTAAAAGGCGAATGTCTGGGTTAACTAATTTTAAACGAGCAACTTCTTCAAAAGCATCTTTTGGGGCTCCCTCTGGAAGTATCATAATTGTTCCGTCCCGGCTTATATTAATATTAGAAACAGGAAGAGGGATTTCAATAGGTCCATTCTCGCCAATAACCGCTTCACCACCTATTGTTTCTAAGCCGCCATTTTCATTAAGGCGTAACTGTCCTTGTCTTGAATATGCTTCATCTGTTGCACCAGGAGAAAACGAAGTTGCTGGTGCTTCAACAGCAAACCAACCATCCCCTTCTATCGCAATATCAAGAGGCCTTCCTGTTTGAATCAAATTGCCATTGTCAAAGTTTTGGCTCGCTCGCTCTGTCATGGAAAAAACACGAGTCGGTAAACCTTCACCATAGGCTTGCATTGTTCGAGCTTGCGCTAAATCTGCTTTAAATCCTACTGATTTTGCATTGGCGAGGTTATTTGCGGTAATAGAAAGTGCTAGCATATTTTGCTTTGCACCACTCATCGCAACATAAAGCATTCTGTCCATCTAAATCACCTCTTTGGGCTTTGAACTTGGTCCTTGTAACAATTAATTAAGCTAACTTTGGTTTGACTTAGTTAAAAAGTGATAAGGGCTAGTTATAAATAAATTCTAATAAAGCAAATGCAAATTAAATGCCATAACAATTAATAAAAAAGCGCTAAAAAGAAATGAGATAGATTTATCTAAGCTTAAAATACAAGATAACAAAGAGATAGAGATCTAAATTAAATAGAACAGAGAAATGAAAACAACATAAAAAACAATAAACAACTGATAAGAAAAACCATATGCATTTTTAAAAGCGCATATGGTAATTTAACCTCTAAATGAACAAATAAGAGAAAAAATAAAATTATCTAATTTGCAAAATCGTTTGATTTAATTGATTATCTATCTCTAAAGCACGTGAGTTAGCTTGAAAGTTTCGCTGTGCAGCAATCAAATCAATAAGCTCTGTAGTTAAGTTAACGTTAGATTGTTCTAAAGCAGAAGAATTTAACGTTCCTAATGTTCCCGTCCCTCCTTCACCTGCAAGGGCTTCACCTGACAATATGCTTTCCTTCCAACTAGAGCCCCCAACTTGCTTTAATCCTTGCTCATTGGCAAAATCAACCATAGCAACTCGAGATAAAGGAGAGGAAATACCATTACTATATGTCGCTCTTATTAAACCATCGGGTCCAATGCCTAATCCCGTTAAACGACCTACTGCTAAGCCGTCTTGCTTTAAAGCGGTAACTTCAAAATTTGAAGAAAACTGGGTTGGTTCATTAACATTTGGGCCGGTACTATCTAAATTGAAATCAATTTCAAGAGCTTGAAGTGGGTCAGCACCATTACTTAAAGTAACAGCGCCCAGAGGGTCTGTCATAATACCTCCATTGCTAATAGCCGGTACTTGTGAAATAAAATCACCCGAGCTATCAAAAATCAACCTTGCCCCAGTAACGCCACCAGGCGATAAAGGCCCAGAATTTGTCCCACCCACGGGATTAGTTCCGCCCCCAACAGGATCAACGATAGGCAATATGTTGCCATCGACAGCGGTAAAAATCATCCATTCATTCGGATTAACAGCTGGATCGTCTTTTACAAAAAAATAGGTCATGATATGACTCTCTCCTAAAGAGTCAAAAATAGTTATAGAGGTAGAGTTATTATATGTACTGGGATCTGTTGGATCGAAATTTCCCGGAGCACCTGTAATAAAGCTATCACCAGCGGGTAAATTCATTCGTATATCAACCTTCCCGCTCATCGTTGGCGCACCGGATGAAGTTGGTATTCTTATAGGAGCAGATGTACTTAAACTTACTGAAGCAGACGTTCCGTCATCGTTAACCGGAAAACCTAATAAATACCCGCCTTGAGAGTTTACAACAAAGTTTTCAGAATTAAGCTTAAACTGACCTGCTCTTGTGTAGGATTTCTCAAGCGACTCGATATCTGGTACTGTGGCAAAAAAACCATTACCAGTTATCGCTAAATCAAGGGCGTTATTGGTAAATTGAATACTTCCTTGAGAAAATTGTTGCGCTACATCTGCGGTTAAAACACCATCGCCGACCTTTGTTTTATTTGCGGCGAGTAAGGAAGCTGCGTAAACATCCACAAACTCTGCTCTAGATTCTTTAAAGCCTATGGTATTAACATTAGCAATATTATTCGCCGTAACATCTAGGTCTTTTTGCGCAGCGTTAAGCCCACTTAGTGCTATATTAAATGACATAATTCAACCCTCTTTAATAACTGAAAAATATTTGACACTTACCGCATTTCTTAATACCTCAAGAAACCTAAAAAGTGTCCGTTTTTTAATTGTCACCCTTGCGTGACTTCCACTACATCGCTTAATGCCATGGAGGTTCCGCCATTTAAATTAAGCAAAACCTTACCGCCCGCTCCTGCTAAAGTAACGCTATCCACTTTACGATAAGTCATAGCTTGCAGCTCAGCTGCTTGGCCATCAACCAATGCCGCAATACGATAACGATAAACACCTTCAGGTGCTTTCTCTCCATTACTCATTTGACCGTCCCAAATAAAAGTAGAGCTTCCTGCCCTTACACTTCCAACTGGAACGGTTTGTATAATTTCACCGGCGCTATTTTCCACATAAATTTTGACATTACTCGCTGGGTTATCTGTGACTATTTTTCCTTTGGCCATTTCACCTGACTCTGTAGAAAAAATATTGTCATCGACCAAAACACTTCGCCCCACTAGAGATGATGCTTGAAGCGCCTGACTCGATGTCATTGAACTGGCAAAAGAAGTAAACTGGTCATTTAACGCATTCACTCCGTCAGTGGTAGAGAATGCTGTCATTTGAGAAATCATTTCATTATTATCAACAGGTTTTGTTGGATCTTGATTTGCCAATTCTTTCGTTAATAAAGCAAAAAAGTCGGCTTGGGTCAGCATCCCTCTGTTATCTTCCGCGACTTTAAACTCTTCTTTTTTCCACCTCATTGCATCGAGAGGGTTCGAATTATTTACCGTTTCCATACAAACCTCCTATCGTTGACCGAGTAATAGTGTTTTATTTAGCATATTCTTTGCCGATTCGGCTAACTGTATATTTGTTTGATATGAGCGCGAAGCTGATATCATATTAGTCATCTCTTCAATCACATTAACATTGGGCTTATAAATATAACCATCTTTGTCTGCCATCGGGTGTTGGGGCAAATATTCCACTTTTAGTGGAGCATCACTTTCTACAATACCGAGTACCTGTACACCCGTGCTAGTTTGTTGTTCACCGGCAAATTTTTGCATTTGGGCGGCAAATACTGGGTGCCTTGCTCTGTATACTTGATTTGCGCTACTGCTAACACTCTCTGCATTGGCTATATTACTTGCCGTGGTATTTAACCTTGTAGACTGCGCACTCATTCCAGTAGCACTGACATCGAAGACATTAAAAAGACTCATGGTTATTTACCTCCTGTTATAACATTTTTCAATGCTTTAATTCGACCGGTTAAAAATTGAAGGCTTGCCTGGTAAGCCATTGAATTTTTCAAATAAAGACTCCTTTCTGTTTGAACATCAACGCTATTACCATCACCTGTATCAGGTTGTTTAGGTACTCTGTAAGCCATGCCATGATTCCTTTCATTGGAGATATTAAAATGTTTTTCATGGGTAGAAACCATGCCATATCTCTGCTCAACATTTGCTTGTGTCATGGCTTTTTTAAAGTCTAACCCTTTGGCTTTATATGATGGAGTATCTGCATTGGCGATATTAGCTGCAATAATTTCAGCTCTTTGAGCTCGTACGTTTAAACTTGTCGAATGTAACTCAAATGTCTTATCAAAATTAATAGCCATAATGACCTCTTTGCTAGTCTTTGAAATTTTAAGGAACTAGATAGCTCTTGAGTATTTCTTATTCAAGTTATGTGCCAAAGATTTAAGATTAAAAGTTAAAGGTTAAAGATAGAAGAATGTTGCCCTGTTTGAAAAGCGAAGGGCTACTTTCGAGGTGGTTTTCAGTTGAGAAGCACCGTGATTTATATTAACGCTGCTCTGTAGCTTGCTTTTAAAAGTTAAGGTTCAAGACGATCTTGTACCTTTCCAGCAATCAGTTCTTCAGATGTTGGCAAAACACCATTTAAAGTTATTTCGGTAGAAGTTTCAGAAAATGTATCATCTTCTAATAAGCCAGCAAGACGTTACCATGCCCCTTCACGGTCTTTAATTGGTCTTATAACACTGTCAACGCCAGCTAAAGTAACCTCTCTAAATATAAAGGCATAATCGTTGTCGAAAGTTCCATACCTTGAGCCAGTCCACAAGTGGCAACAACATCATATTGAAGCCCTGCACAAACATTCCATAAAGTATATCTTCCTTCAGTATCTACTTCTCCAGCCCAACGTGTTTTGGCAAGAGGCCGGCCTGGTTCACTGAGTATATTTCTATCGATAACATCCTTGGTACCAAGTTTTTTTGAGAAAATTAGCCTGTTCGACTCTCCGTGTTGAGGCTTCAACTCCATAACCTAATTCAGCTAAAAGGTAATAGCACGGTGAGTAAAGCGCAATTAAGATCTTTTTCAAGTACAACAGCGCCATAAACTGAAAGTTAAACAGTGCTTGCTTACCCATGATTTAAAATGTGCTGAGCTATTTTAATAAAATAATGACTCCCTTTTTGAATAAGCTCATCTGGGAAGTCATAGTTTTCATCGTGCAAGTTTGGTGTGTCTTCACCAGCACCTAAAGCAAACATTGCACCGCAATATTGCTGGGTAAATAATCCAAAATCTTCAGACCATCTAAAAGGTGATGTTAACTCTTTTACTATGTTTTCAGGTAAAGCGGCTTTAACGATTGAAACCGCTTTTGGGGCGTTAACTGTTGCAGTGAAAACGTCTTCATAGTCGATTTGATAAGATAATTGGTAGCTCTGTGCTAGTTGATGTACCTTGGCTTCAATAAAAGAGACTAAACCTTTCATTGAACAATCTAAGTCACTTCTCAATGTTGCGTAGACCTCTCCCTTCATCGGTGCAGTGCCAAAAGCTTTATCTCCTACATTTACTCCAACAACGGTAGCGAAAGTCAAGGATGAGTCTTCATAAAGGTTTTCAGGTGGGTTATGTAATGCGTTTAACAATTCATTTACGGCTAAAACAGGGCTTATACCGGTTTCTGGCTGCGCCGCATGTGCTGGTTTACCAAGAAAAGATATCGTAGCACCTTGAGAAGCACAACTAAAAGTTTGCTCTTTAATATGTACCTCGCCAAATGGGTAGCCTGGTACGTTGTGCAAGGCGAAAACAAAATCAGGTTTTAAAGCTAAAAAAGCTTCTTCTTGCAGGGTATTCCTTGCTCCTTCTCCTGTTTCCTCAGCGGGTTGAAAAAGAAGAATAACACGGCCATTCAAAGGCCTATTCTCTGAAAAGTATTGAGATACCCCAGCTAAAATAGCCATATGACCATCATGACCACATTTATGCGAGGTGCCTGCATGGCAAGATCCGTAACTTAAATGAATGGTTTCAGGAATAGGCAAGGCATCAAGTTCGCATCGAAAAAGCACTGAACTGCCTTTACTTGCATCACCAAAACAAACGGCTAATCCTGTACCAGCAAGATCTGTAATCATTTCATCTGGCTCTAATGCAACCATAAAATCAATCATTCTTTGTGCGGTCGTTACTTCCTTATTTGAAAGCTCAGGATACCGGTGTAGCTCTCTTCTTAAATCTATACATTCAGATATTTTTTTTTGTTCTAACATAATGCTTTTTCTTTCCGTCATGCGATTTATAAAAATAAGACTTTAAAATCTGTTGCATCACTTAACTTCCTAAAATCTTCAAAGGTAGCGACAACGCACCATTATCCGTTTGACCAACAAGCCAGATAATAGCGCTTAACCCTGATAATGTTAATACATACCAAAGAGCTGAAACCACTTGAGCATATCGATTTAAAGGCAGTAAATTACTTTGATGGCGCTGTTTGTATTCAAAAAATATTTCGATACTTCCTATCGCAAGCAAGAACCCTAAAAGTGCTAAACCAAAGTGATAACTGATATATACGCCGAAAATTGCACCTAAAATACAAACCATTAAGCCAGCTTTCGAGTTGATAGAAAAAGCAATGCTTTTAAGAACATGTCCTCCATCAAGCGGAAGCACAGGCAACATATTGAATAAATTAAGTAAGGCATTAAATACGGCTAGACCTGCTAAAATTTCAATATCAGTTATCCAGTACACTATCAAACAAACACAAGATAAAATTAACCCGAAGAAAGGCCCCATGATAGAGATAACAATATCCTGCCAACGGGTGTTAATTTTATCGTCACTTAAAGCGAGCCCTCCTACAAAAGGAATTAAATAAATACCCTTGGTTTTTAGACCAAAGTATTTCATCGCCTTGATATGGCCATATTCATGAAAAACTAGACAAAGTATCAATGCTATTGCAAACTGCGCAGAAAAAAGCCAACTGTATGCCGCTAGGCTCCCTGCAGCAAAAAGTACTTTAACCACTTTAGCACTTTTCAATAGTTTTAAGCCAAGTCCAGCCATACCCACAAGGCTAAATTTCATTTTTGTATTAGGTTTAGTCATAACTTGGCGAGCTTCGAAAGCTTTTTCATCAAGTGAGTCTTGAGCATTAATAGCATTGTTTACCAGGAGTTGATAACTTACTTTGAAAGGTTGCCATTGCAACTCTCCCTTTAATTCAACTTCTATCAGCTGCTCTGGTGAATAATTACTTTCTAGTTCGTTCTGATGAGGTTCTGTAGGATGATGATTTAATGTGCTTTTTAAAGAAAACTTATGTGTAAAATTACTATTATCAGCATTTGCATCTATTTGTGAGACACAGTTTTTTCCCCAAAATAAACGTTGCCATCCAGCCATAGAGGCTTCTAAAGTTAGAGGTTTCCCTAAAAACTCGATTGTAAATAACTCCACTTACGGACTCCATTTTGTTTTTATTTCTGTTTCTTATTCTTTTGAAAACACTTGAAACTGATGACACTATTTAAAGTTATTTTCATTCCTGTTGTTCTATAAGGTGTGTTTTCAACTTTATATTGCTAACTTTTTCTTTTTTTCTTACCACTACCTTCTGGCTTAGCCATAGGTTTAGCTGAATCTAGATAGACACTACCAACTTCGGTTACTTCAAATCCGCGTAGCTCTTCACGAGTTAAACGAATCTTATTCTTTTTTTCTATGACACTAAACTGATGAAAGTCTTCATAATCAATTAAAGAAATCGCCAAGCCCACCTCGCCTGCACGACCACTTCGCCCTATACGATGCATATAGTCTAGCGGGCTTCTGGGTAAGTTAAAGTTAATGACAACAGGAAGCTTTACTATGTCTAGCCCTCTCGCTGCAATATCAGTTGCGATCAGAACGGCAATCTCGCCAGCTTTAAAGCCATCAATAACGCGATTACGCTGCCCTTGTCCCTTATTACCATGAAATACCTCTGCGCTAATTCCTCGTTTAGCAAGTTTACTCGCTAAATATTCACAGTGCTTTTTAGCATTTACAAAAATAAGTACTTGTCGCCAGTTATGCTTCTTAATGAGATGTTCTAAAACAACGGTTTTTTCACCTTTATTTACTGTGAATACACGCTGAACTAGTGTACTCGACTCGTGACTTTGTAATTGTATTTTTACAGGATTTTGCAATAAATCTTTTGTTAATGTTTCTACTTGCTCAGGAAAAGTAGCTGAAAAAAGCAATGTTTGTTTCTTTTTTGGGAGTTTACGTAAAAGCGCAGTTAACTCTTCAGTAAAACCTAGATTTAACATTCTATCTGCTTCATCAAGGACGAGTGTTTTCACTAAATCAAGTTTAATCGCATTACTTGAAATTAAATCAATCAATCTTCCTGGTGTTGCAACTAATACATCTGTGCCACCTCTTAAAGCCTGCATTTGCTTATTAACAGATACACCACCGAAAACTGTTTGTATTTTTACAGCACCATTAAAATGGGCTGCATACGAATTAATATTATTACCAACTTGCTGTGCTAACTCTCGTGTAGGTACCAAAATTAAATGACTTACGTTATTACCCTTGCCTGATTTTTCAGCAGTCTTAACAGATAGCTGTTCTGCCTGTTTTTCTAAATACAGTTGTTGCAGTATAGGCAAAGCAAAGGTCGCTGTTTTACCTGAGCCGGTATTTGCCCCCGCAATTAAGTCCGAGCCTTTTAAGATGGTGGGAATCGCATTATGTTGAATAGGCGTTGGCTGGTGAAAGCCAAGATCTGCTAACCTCGCTATTAGCGGAGCAACTAAGTTAAGGTCGATAAAGGAGGTCATAATGAGAAACTCTGCGTAAAATCAAAAGGCTATTCTAACGTAATTATACCCTAAAAAGTTAATGAATAAGTTCTTTATAGAACTTATTCACTTAAGTCGTGTCAATGTAATAGATATAGTGGTCAAATTCAGAACCGCTTAAGCTGACAAATTGTCTACTATTCCAGTTTCTTTATAGTGCTCATAGTACTTAATTTTCTCAACATAACGGCTTACATCTCAACTCAGTCTATCGCTAATTTCACGTGCTTTAAGTGGTTTATAAACTTAATGACCTTGAACATAATCTACTTGATTGTTCTTTAATAAATTGAGTTGTTCAATCATTTCTGTACCTTCAGCAATCAAATTAATAGACATGGTTTTAAAAATATCTAATATCGTTCGAATAAGCTTATCATCCTGCTTTTCTCACCGTTCTCTAATACTGCTTTGATCAATTTTAATAATATCGACCGGCATTCTTTGTAAATAATCTAATGATGAATGCCTCTTATCAAAATCATCTATTGAAATGGTAATCCTAAGATCATAGACAGGATATATGAGAACAATAATTTTCTTCTCGCACTACGGACGAATATATCGAAAACGGAGTGGGTTCATATATGTAGCTTATTAGATAATGCAGACGGTACAGGACGTACCTTATTAGATAATGCAG
>CAWVWK010000026.1:0-20773 GCA_963933725.1 uncultured Colwellia sp. | reverse complement strand
CTTAGAATGTGGCGGTGAGATAGAGATTTGAACTCTAGAAGGGCTACAAACCCTTGCCGGTTTTCAAGACCGGTGCTTTCGACCACTCAGCCATCTCACCATAATGTAACTTCAAAAGCTTAATCAGCCTGTTTGAAGACGAACAGAATATTAAAGTGTCATGTAGACATTGTAAAGTAATATTTAAAGGTTTTTGATTGTTTGCTAATAAAATGTACACTTAGTATTAATCCCATTCTATTTAATGATAGACCGTAATTAAAACGACACAAGTTTTAAAGGAGTTTAAGTTGATACAACCTATAGAGCGTTGCCCTTGGTTAGATACAAGTAAAGCGGATTACGTCGAATATCATGACAATGAATGGGGAGTGCCTATTCATGATGATAAAACGATGTTTGAATTTTTAGTACTTGAATCTGCGCAAGCTGGTTTAAGTTGGTATACCATACTTAAAAAAAGAGAGGGATACCGACAATTATTTGCTGATTTTGATGTACAAAAAGTAGCGCAGTTCACTGAAGAAGATGTTACTCGACTACTGCAAGATCCATCCATTGTTCGAAATAGACTTAAAATAGAAGCGGCAATTAACAACGCGAAACGCTTTATAGAGATTCAGGAAGAGTTTGGAAGCTTTTGTCGCTTTGTATGGTCTTATGTAAATAACCAAACAATTAATAACTCCCCTACCACACTTGAAGATTATGTGGCGACTTCTGCTGTGAGTGATAAATTAGCAAAAGATTTGAAAAAACGAGGTTTTAAGTTTTTAGGATCAACAACGCTTTATTCACACCTGCAAGCGACAGGATTGATTAATGATCATAGCGCTAATTGCTTTAAGAATAGGAATAATAAGTAAAAAACGTAAAAAGAATAACCTAACTAAATGTAAGGTTTACATTTGAATATAAGTTTTTTTAGGTAATTTCTGTTGTTTATTGGAAATCACCTATTGCTCGTGTCATAATATGTCATGTTTAATCCGATTTGTTATGATCGCATTAAATTAAAGTAAATATTAATTAGCACTTGTATTTAGTTTTAAAAACCTTATCTTAATAACAAATAGTATAATTAAACTCTAAGGATGTTTTATGCAATCTAATATGAACTATCAAGCAGCTTCACAAAGCTCTGCTATCGAAATTAATAAAGTATTGAAAAATACTTATATGCTTTTATCAATGACTCTTGCTTTTAGTGCAGTTACCGCTGGCATTTCAATGGCTATGCAGTTATCGCACACAACGGCACTTGTTTTAATGCTTGTTTCTTTTGGCTTAATGTTTGTTGTTAACAAGAAAGCTGACTCTGCAAGTGGTATCTTCTGGATATTCGCATTTACCGGTTTAATGGGCGCTTCGCTTGGGCCAATGTTAAATGTTTATGCTGCAATGCCAAATGGTGGTGCATTAATTATGCAGGCACTTGGTGGAACTGCATTAATATTTTTTGCACTTTCTGGTTATGCTTTAACAAGTAAAAAAGACTTCTCATTTATGGGTGGCTTTTTAATGGTTGGCTTAATCGTTGTAGTTGTAGCAAGTATTGCTAACATCTTCTTCCAAATTCCAGCTTTATCTCTAGCGATTAGTGCCGCTGTCATTATGGTTATGTCTGGTCTGATTTTATTTGATACAAGCCGTATTATTAATGGCGGTGAGCGTAACTATATTAGAGCTACAATCTCGTTATATCTGAACATCTATAATATCTTTGTTCACTTATTACACCTTTTAGGTGCAAATAACGATTAATCATTTACGTTAACTTCTGTTAGCAAATCGATTTTATGATTATAATAAGCCTCGCAATAGCGAGGCTTTTTTTATGGGTAACGAAATGAATAAATTAGCAGTGGTTGTAACAAGTCCACCACATAGCAATTTAACAAATACAGCAATTAAGTATATTGAGGCTGCACTGCAGTCAAATATTAACGTTATCGGTGTGTTTTTCTACCAAGATGGCGTTTTAAATGCCAGTAGTCAAATATCTATTCCTAGCGATGAATTTCAAACTGTATCTGCATGGGATAAGTTGTTTCGGGTATATAAATTACCATTACACTTGTGTATTAGTGCAGCCCAAAAACGCGGATTAACTGATGACGAAACTGAAAATGCTAATATAAATCCATCTTTTACAGTCTCTGGTTTAGGTGAGTTAGTTGAACTATCTAATCTAGCAGATCGCTTAATCCAATTTTAAGGGAAATATTGTGATAAGTAGTTTACAAGCTAGCACCACTAAAAGTAATGCTGGAGTAGCCATTTTAAATACCTCTGCGCCCTTCTCTAGCCAGGCAGGAAAAGAGGCATTAGATGTTGCCTTAATCTTTGGCTCATTTGAACAAGATATCTCTTTATTTTTTCATGGCGAAGGGGTTTGGCAATTATTAGACGATCAACATGCTGAAATAATTGATGTGAAAAATTATTTAAAAACATTTTCAGCATTTGAATTTTATGACATTGATACAGTGTTTGTTTGTGAACAGTCTTTAAAAGAGCGAAACTTAAACAATACGTTTCATATTGAAGACGTAACGGTGCTTAACCCAGAAGACTTTTCTGTTAAGCTTTCACAACACCAACAAATTTTACGTTTTTAGTATTTAGTATTTAGTATTTAGAGAGATTATGTCCACACTCCATATGGTTCGTCAAAGTGCGTTTACTAGCAGTTCTTTCAAGCAATGCTTACAACTTGCCTTAGCAGGCGATTGTATTGTATTTATTGACGATGGTTGCTATTGCGTAACTCACCCACTGTTTGAACAACTCGTACAGTCCGGCTCATTGGCATTATATATTATAAACGAGCAGGCTAAGGCGCGAGGTATTCCATTACATGATAAGGTTGAACCCATAGACATGTCTGATTTAGTAGAGATCACATTTAAAACGGATAACGCAATCACATGGCAATAACGTTTAATTTTGAAGGCGTTGATATTGAGATAGATAAAGAAGGTTATCTGCTCGATTTTACCTTGTGGCATAAAGCATTAGCCGAACAAATGGCCAAAAATGATGAATTTGAATTAACACCTTTGCATTGGGAAGTCATCGATTTTGTAAGACACTTTTATCTTACCTACAAGACTTCACCCGCGATCAGAGCATTAACCAAAGCAATGAAGAATGAGTTTGGTGAAGAAAAAGCAAGTAGTCGATACCTATATCGTTTATTTCCATTAGGGCCTGCCAAACAAGCAACGAAGTACGCTGGCTTACCTAAACCAGCTCGCTGTATATAATACCAATTCAGTTAAGTTATTTCTCACTTGTACTGGTTAAAATAGCAAAGCCATTGTGAATCTACACAATGGCTTTTTTTCAGTCATTTAATTAATACAATGATAAGACTTATTAATTATCTAGCAGGTAAGTTAGGGATATAAATACCCGCCATTTCAAGCATTACTTTAACAACCTGGCAGCTATAGCCAAACTCGTTGTCGTACCATACGTATAATACAGCTCTGTCACCATCAACAATAGTTGCTTGTGAATCGACAACACCGGCAAAGCGTGAGCCAACAAGATCAGTTGATACGATTTCATTTGATGCCGTATAATCTACTTGATCTTGTAAAGGTGAATTTAAAGAGATGTTACGTAAGTAATCGTTTAACATATCCTTATCCGTTGCCTTGTTCAGGTTTAGATTCATGATAGCCATAGAAACATTTGGCGTAGGAACGCGTATCGCGTTACCTGTCAACAAACCTTTTAACTCAGGTAAAGCCTTAGCTACCGCTTTAGCAGCGCCTGTTGTACTAATAACCATGTTCAATGGTGCACTGCGTCCACGACGAGGCGCTTTATGGTAGTTATCAATTAAATTTTGATCATTAGTATAGGAATGAATTGTTTCTACATGACCATTTTTGATACCAAACTCATCATTTAAAGCTTTTAAAACAGGTGTAATAGCATTGGTGGTACAGCTCGCAGCAGAAATAATTTTATCGGTTGCTAAAATCATATCTTGGTTAACACCATAAACGATATTTTTGATATCGCCTTTAGCAGGAGCTGTTAATAAAACTTTACCAACGCCTTTTGATGATAAATGTTGGCTTAAACCGTCTTCATCTGTCCAAATGCCGGTATTATCTACTACTAAAGCGTTCTCGATACCATATTTTGTATAATCAACCTCTGACGGTGAACTGGTGTAAATAACTTGGATAAATGCACCGTTTGCTTTGATAACATTATTTTCTTTATCGATTGTAATACTACCGTTAAAAGCCCCATGAACAGAATCTCTACGAAGTAAACTCGCACGCTTCTCTAAATCGTCTCCACCTTTACTTGGACGAAGTACAATAGCACGTAAGTTTAATTTTGAATTTGGACCTGTTTGCTCTATTAATAAACGAGCAAGTAAACGCCCTATTCTACCAAACCCATACAAAACAACATCTTGGCTTTTTGTATTATTATCTTGAACAACACCACTGATGAGCTCTTTTTCAAGAAATTGTTCAATTGTTAAACCATTTGCTCCGCCTTTATATAAATAGTTGTAAGCTAACTTACCTGCATCGATATGCGCAGGCGCAAGGCGCATTTTATCGATGGCTTTAACAAACGGAAAACTTTCACGAAGTCTAAGTTTACTTTCTTCATGAAGTGCTACAGACTTATGTGCTTTAATAATATCAATAGGTGATGCATTCACTAACGAACGACCATAAACAGAAATATCTATGCCTTTATTTCTAAATAATTGCCCAATAATAGGTTGCATATTTTCTGCATAAGTTTGGCGTTCTTGCCAACTTTTTTGGTATTGTTCCTCAAGGTGAGAAGTCATTGATTGTCCTTGTTTATACTAAATTAAAGGGGATTGGTTTTATATTGTGTAACTGCGGATATTGTAATACATATAGAAACATTACACTAGGCGTTACAAAATATTTTTTGTAGTCTCATAGTATCTAGGATATTGCCCCCTAATACATTTATAGTTATTAATTACAATAAGTTAAAGCAATATTGTTTATTAAGCTAAATAAATCAAGAAGTGCAGACCGAATTTAGAAACTGCACACAAACACAATCGGCGAAATAAAAATCTGTTTACCGGCTACAAAATAGCTATTGCTAATAGAAACTTTCATAAATAAAAACATTTGAGCATTTAATTTAATAGAATTTATACTAATTCCACTAAATAGGTAATCTAATTTTCATCAGAAGAAATGGATACATAGAAGGCATTAAGCTTACTAAGTAATTGTTATAGTTTACTTAATGAAACGCTAGTTATCTATTTTGGTTATTAAAAAACAGGGGAATTAATGTAGTGGTATTAATGAGGCAACCTGGAGGTGAGTAATGTTGTTTACCAAGGTAAGCTCTTTCAAATAAAACGATGGAGGTTTCACTATGTTGGCGAACCTATACCTGTATAAACTATGCTGATTTAAAGTTAAGACTCAATGAATTAACACAATAACGTTTACCGGTAGGTAAAGGACCATCATCGAAAACATGACCAAGGTGGGAGTCACATTGATTGCATTTTATTTCAATACGCTTCATCCCTAAGGAGTTATCTTCCACGTAAAGAATTCGCTGTGGCAGTCCTTGATAAAAGCTTGGCCAACCACAACCTGAATTAAATTTAGACTCGCTTGAAAAGAGTTCTATATCGCAACAAGCACAATAATAACTACCTTTTAAGAAATGATCATTGTACTTACCGCTAAAGGGACGTTCTGTGGCTGCTAACCGACAAACTTGATAAGCCTCTGGGCTTAGTTTATTTTTATAGTTGTCATCTTGCATAAAGCAGCCTCAAAAATTCGTTATAATTTAATTAAATGACGTTCTTTAGTAGCCCACTCAACATGGTATGCTTCGTCGATTGGTTTATCTACACGACTAAAGGTATGAGCACCGAAGTAATCTCTTTGCGCCTGTAACAAGTTAGCCGGTAATGTCTCGGTACGCAATGCGTCAAAATACGCAAGTGACGAAGAAAGCGCACCGGTTGGAATGCCGATTAACGCAGTAGTTGATAAAGCTTTACGCCAATTCATTTGACGTTGGTTCAACTCTTCAATGAAAAACTCATCAAGTAATAAGTTATCTAAGTGATTATCACGAGTGAAAGCATCAGTGATAGATTGTAAAAATGCTGCTCGTATAATACAGCCAGCACGCCAAATTTTAGCGATACTTGCAAAATCAAAATCCCATCCATGTTCCTTACCTGCAAGCTTCATTAATTGGAACCCTTGGGCATACGCACACATTTTTGCACAATACATCGCATCATGTAATTGCGAAATAAAAAGTTCTTTTTCAATATGACTAAATTGAGCTAACGCTGGTCCTTTAAGCTTTTTAGAGGCATCAACACGTACCGATTTGAATGATGAAATTGAACGCGCAAAAACTGCTTCGGCAATTGTAGGTGCTGGACAACCAAGCTCTAAGCTACTAATTGCTGTCCATAAACCTGTACCTTTTTGCCCAGCTTTATCTAGAATCAATTCAACAATCGGTTGCCCTGTTTCTAATTCTTTATGACGTAACACATCAATCGTAATTTCTAGTAAATAGCTATCTAATGGGCCCTTGTTCCACTCTTCAAAAACATCGGCGATATCGTTAGCGTTCATACCTATACCAGTACTTAATGCGTGGTATGCTTCACAAATAATTTGCATATCAGCATATTCAATGCCGTTATGTACCATTTTAACATAGTGACCGGCTCCCGCTGGACCAATATAAGTAGTACAAGCTTCACCTTCTTCAATAACATCACCAGGTTTGGTTCGTTCTAAAGGCTTGCCTGTTGCGGAATCGACCTTCGCTGATATCGCTTGCCAAATTGGCTCTATGCGTCGCCATGCTTTCGCATTACCGCTGGGCATAAGTGCAGGGCCAAATCGAGCACCCACTTCACCACCTGAGATAGCTGAGGAAAATAACGTGAAATTATCTTGATATTTCTTTTCTCTAGCAACCGTATCTACCCATAAACTGTTACCCGTGTCGATAACAATACTGTCTTTTGGAAGCCCGGCTTCAATAAGGCTTTGGCACACTAAATCTACAGGCTTTCCTGCAGGTATACTCAGCACAATTGAATATGGTGCTTGAAGCTTTGAAAGTAAATCTGAGACAGATGAACATCCGTAAACTCTAGGTGTGTTTCTATCTTTACCCGTGATGCTCTGTTGTTCTAATGAGTCTTGTTGCACCACGGCATCGATTTTTTCGTTACTTAAATCAAAGGCGGCAATACTATAGCCATTATCAGCTAAGTTAAGTACTAAGTTCTTACCCATTACACCTAAGCCGATGAAACCGATATCACACAAAAAATTGCCCTGTGGCATAAATAAAAATTCCTCGTTTACTCTCAAAAAAATTACGTCATAAAATTCCGAGCATTCTACCATACTTTGTACTGCAGGTCATACCGCCTATTAGATGTTTATATTCTATCGACCTGTTTTTTAGTCTATTTTATTAAACTGTCTAATATTAGTGTATAAAATATTTGATTAATCGAAAAAACATTCAATGTGTTTTTAACGTTGAGCTAATGGTTTACCCTGAACATATACTTCTCCGTTTGATTAGAATCGTTTATTTTAAATTTAAATACAATCAAACAGATGCACATCTAACTTTTAATGGTATACGGCAACTTAAACTAGTATTACGACATTTTTTTGTAATAATGTATCATTTAATAAGAAGAAGCATGCAAAATATCGCCTATAATGATTTAAAGCTTGTACGGAAAACCATTATGGTGTAATTTTACTACATATTGATAAATAAGGTAGGAATAACATGAAAATTGGTATTAACGGGTTTGGCCGAATAGGTCGTTTTGTATTTAGAGCAGCTATTGAAAGAAAAAACATTGAGGTTGTTGGTATAAACGATCTTATGGATATTGAATATATGGCTTATATGTTAAAATATGATTCAACGCATGGTCGCTTTAAAGGCACAGTCGAGGTTGTAAATAATCAATTAATCGTTAATGGTAATGTTGTGCGCGTTACTGCAGAACGTGATCCAGCCAATTTAAAGTGGAATGAAGTTGATGCTGATGTTGTTATAGAATCAACAGGTTTATTCCTTACAGACGAAACAGCACGCAAACATATTGAAGCTGGAGCTAAGAAAGTTGTTCTTTCAGCGCCTTCTAAAGATGATACACCTATGTTTGTATGTGGCGTTAATGTTTCAGATTATGCTGGTCAAGATGTTGTTTCAAACGCATCATGTACAACAAATTGTCTAGCTCCTATCGCTAAAATATTAAATGATAACTGGGGTATTGAAAGCGGTTTAATGACAACCGTACACGCTACCACAGCAACACAAAAAACTGTAGACAGCCCTTCTGTAAAAGATTGGCGCGGTGGACGTGGTGCTGGACAGAATATTATTCCATCATCGACAGGTGCCGCAAAAGCTGTTGGTAAAGTTATCCCAGCCCTAAACGGTAAATTAACTGGTATGGCATTTAGAGTGCCTACACCTGATGTTTCAGTTGTAGATTTAACGGTTAACTTAAAAGAAGCCGCAAGTTATGATGAAATTTGTAAAGCAATGAAAAACGCTTCAGAAGGCGAATTATCAGGTGTACTTGGTTACACTGAAGATGACGTTGTATCAAATGACTTTATCGGCGAAACTTGCACCTCTGTATTTGATGCAAAAGCTGGTATTTCACTAACAGATAACTTTGTTAAAGTTGTTTCATGGTACGATAATGAAATTGGCTATTCTAATAAAATTTTAGACCTAGCTAGTTATGTAAATAATTATAAAAAATAACATTAGAACTTTTTCTAAATAAAAAAAGGGTTAGATATTAAAGATCTAACCCTTTTTTATTTCTCATTAAACAATAGATTGATTAATTTGCTCTAACACTAACTTTGGATTTTCTGATTTTGTGATCGGTCTTCCAATGACTAAATAATCAACGCCAACATCAACAGCCTGTTTGGGTGTCATAATTCTTTGTTGATCATCTTTAGACGAGCCCTCAGGCCTAATACCTGGAGTTACTAATTTAAAAGACTCTCCAAGTGTTTGTTTTAAATGCTCAGCTTCCCATGCAGAACATACTACACCATCAAGACCACTTTCTTTAGCTAAGTTTGCCAGAAAACTCACCTGCTCTGCTGGTGTTTTCTTAATACCAAGTCCATGAAGATCCTTTTCTGACATGCTTGTTAGAACAGTAACAGCAATCAATAAAGGTGCATTATCACCATATTTCTCCAGTGCTTGTTTAGCTTTTACCATCATTTGACGACCGCCACTAGCGTGCACATTAACCATCCATACCCCAAGTTCTGCAGCTGCGCTAACCGCTTTAGCAACCGTATTTGGGATATCATGAAATTTTAAATCAAGAAATACGTCAAAACCCTTGTTTGTAAGTGTTTTAACAAATTCTGGGCCGAAATGAGTAAACATTTCTTTACCTACTTTTAACTTACAATCGCTCGGTGATACTTTATCAACAAAAGATAAAGCATCTATTTGATTGTCGAAGTCTAACGCAACGACAACTTTTGGATCTAACATTGAAAACTCCGTATACATTTTGGAACTATGACGATCGTTTCAATCGTCTATTATATAAATTATAGCTAGCTTAATGATTTAATGAGCTAATTGTAATCTTGCTTTTAAATATTAACAAATAGCACAATTAGCTATAGTGATACTAAACGAAAGCATAAATAAAAAATTCTTATTCGCCCTCTAGGCCTCTTAAAGGTTTCAACTGTTCCCATTCATGACATGATGGACATGACCAATAGTGTTTTGAGCTATTAAATCCACATATTCTACAATTGTATCTATGTTTAACTTTAATATATTCTGCAATGAGCTCTTTAATTAAATCTAAACCTGTGTCATTGATACGATCATCCGTACTTTGCATTTGCATTTTAACAAAATGCTTAAAACCACGGATCGTAGGTCGCCTTTTTAGCGCAGCTAACATAAATTCTTTGGCTTTATCGCTGCTATTATTTTTTTCTACATAGCTTAAATAGCTAATCAATGAACTTGTACTTGCCGTTTCATCATATACTTTTTTAATAAAATTAAAAAAGACTTCTTCTTCACCTAGCTCCATATAACAATTATGCATTAAATCAATAACATCAGGAAAAAACTCACTGTCTTGTTTATAGATGTCTTTATAACATTGAGCTGCTAACTCATGTTGTTGATGATTCTGATATACTCCTGCCATCAACCAATTCGCACGACAAGACTTAGGATCTAAATTCAACGCTTCTTCTAATAGCTCAATGACTTTAATGAAATCATCTTCTTCAATGGCTGCCGTTGCTAACTCACAGTAAAAATTGGCTAAATTGTGAAGCAAGCGTTTATCTTTTAATTTAATAATTTGTTTTTTGTATTGTAGGCCTTGATTCCAATCTTTAGTAGACTGAAATATCTGAAATAAGTAAGTTAATGATTTAATACCGTAATTTTGAGATTTAATCAACTTAGTAAACATTTTTTCTGCACGATCATACAACCCAGCACTTAAGAAATCTTTACCAAGTTCAAAAACTGCATGTTGTTTATCTTTTGTTGGAAGATGTTCAAGACGAACAAGGTGTTCATGTACTTTTAGTGCTCTGTCTAACTCGCCGCGTTTACGAAATAAATTCGCCATGGCAAAATGCGCTTCTACACTGTCATCTTCAACATTTAATGCTTCAAGAAGAGAGTCAATCGCTTTGTCTTGCTGATTAGAAAGTAGATAATTCAGACCTTTAGAGTACTTAATTGATAAGTCTTGTTTAACCGCTTGGGTATTTTGTTTAATACTATTCCTACCCATATACCATCCATAAAACATAGCGATAGGTAGTAAAAGGAATAATAATTCAATCATAAGATTATTGCCTTTTTATTATGATTCTATTGATTTTTTTTGTTTTAATACTTTTTTACTTTTTCGGATAATACGCCAGATAATAGTACTTAGCAGTCCCATTATAAAGCCAATCACTGTAAAAATACTTACCGCTGCAGCAACAGAAATATCAATACGGGCAACGATATAATTTAAAGTAATCGTCTGATCATTCTGGATTC
Source organism: uncultured Colwellia sp. (assembly GCA_963933725.1). Taxonomy (GTDB): domain Bacteria; phylum Pseudomonadota; class Gammaproteobacteria; order Enterobacterales; family Alteromonadaceae; genus Colwellia. Next base: position 9,628 of record CAWVWK010000026.1, on the reverse strand, counting down.
CAAAAACAAAAGCAATGACTAAAAGAGCAAAAAGGATAAATGAAGAAAAATACATTCGCACAGGATAACCTCGGTTTTTTAACGAGTAAATATACCAAATCGTTTAATTAAATTTATTGCTAGATTAACGATTACATCTTTTATAGTGTAAACACTGTCAAATTTTATGACTTTTGGTGATCCATTAATAAAGGAAAACTATTAAGTGTTAAGTTATTCTTATTCAATCGAAATAAAATACACCAAAGGCTATAAAAAAAGTAAAAAAAATGGCACGCGAATGCATGCCATTTTTATTTTTCGCAGCTTTACAATGATTGAACATAAACAATTGTTCATGTTCGCTACCAAAACCTAAGCGGCTGAAAGATTAACTCTTTCTCGAAGCTCTTTACCAGGTTTAAAGTGAGGTACATATTTAGCTTGTAACTCAACTGATTCACCAGTCTTAGGGTTTCTACCAGTCCTAGGCGCACGATAATGCAATGAGAAACTTCCAAAACCTCTTATTTCAATACGTTCTCCTTTAGATAGAGATCCCGCCATTAATTCTAAGATTTCTTTTATTGAGTCTTCAACATCTTTTGCTGATAAGTGACTAAGTTTACCAGCTAATTTTTCAATGAGTTCTGATTTGGTCATCTGACCCTCCAGTATCATCTAGCGTCGCGCTAATGAAATTAATATAATTGAGGAGATTACTCTCCTCGCTCAGTTCTAACTTTCATGTAAAGTGCTAAAACTAATATCTAGTTTTTAGCGTTTTTGAACGCTGCAGCCATAGCACTTAAACCAGTTTCTTCAACTTGGTTTAGGTTATCCATAGCTTCACGCTCGTCTGCTTGGTCTTTCGCTTTGATAGATAAGCTGATAGTGCGGTTCTTACGATCCACACCCATAAACTTAGCTTCAACATCATCGCCTACTTTAAGTACAGCAGATGCGTCTTCAATACGCTCAACAGATATATCACTTACACGAAGGTAACCTTCAACGCTTTCTGCTAATTCTACTTTAGCACCTTTAGCGTCAACTTCTGTTACCTTACCAGTAACAATAGCACCTTTTTTCTTATCTGTCAGATACATATTGAACGGGTCGTCTTCAGCTTGTTTAACACCTAAAGAAATACGCTCACGTTCTGGGTCAACTTGAAGTACGATTGCAGTGATTTCATCGCCTTTCTTGTAGTCACGAACAGTTTCTTCACCGCCATTCCAAGAAATGTCAGATAAGTGAACTAAACCGTCGATGCCACCGTCAAGACCGATGAAGATACCGAAATCAGTAATTGATTTAATCTTACCTGTAACTTTGTCACCTTTGTTGAAGTTTTTAGCAAACTCTTCCCAAGGGTTAGGGATACATTGTTTAAGACCAAGAGAAATACGACGACGTTCTTCGTCAATTTCTAATACTAATACTTCTACTGTGTCACCTAAGTTAACAACTTTAGATGGGTGGATATTTTTGTTAGTCCAATCCATTTCAGAAACGTGAACTAAACCTTCAACGCCTTCTTGGATTTCAACGAAACAACCGTAGTCAGTTAAGTTCGTTACACGACCAGAAAGTTTAGAACCTTCTGGGTAACGGTTAGCAATAGCGATCCATGGATCTTCGCCTAACTGCTTCATACCTAGAGATACACGAGTACGCTCACGGTCAAACTTCAATACTTTAACTTTGATTTCATCACCAACATTCACGATTTCACTTGGGTGCTTAACACGCTTCCAAGCCATATCTGTAATGTGTAATAAACCATCGATGCCACCTAAATCAACAAACGCACCGTAGTCTGTAAGGTTTTTAATAATACCTTTAACTTCTTGGCCTTCTGCTAATGATTCAAGTAATTCATCACGTTCTGCACTGCCTTCAGCTTCGATAACTGCACGACGTGACACAACAACGTTATTACGCTTTTGATCAAGCTTAATAACTTTAAATTCTAAATCTTTACCTTCAAGGTGAGATGTATCACGTACTGGACGAACATCTACTAATGAACCCGGTAAGAAAGCACGAATGTTGCTAACTTCAACCGTGAAACCACCTTTAACTTTACCGTTAATAACACCGATAACAGTTTCTTTTTCTTCATATGCTTTTTCAAGCACTTGCCACGCTTCATGACGTTTAGCGTCATCGCGAGAAAGAATTGTTTCACCGAAACCATCGTCTGTAGCTTTAAGAGAAACGTCAATGTGATCGCCAACAACAACTTCTACTTCACCAGCAGAGTTCTTGAATTGATCAATTGAGATAACACTCTCAGATTTTAAGCCCGCATCTACGATTACGTTGTCTTTATTAACAGCTACGATTGTACCCTTGATGATTGAACCAGGGCGTGTTTCGATTTCTTTTAAACTTTCTTCAAAAAGTTGCGCAAAATTTTCCATAACTTGTATTTTTACTCGTTATTAATCCAATCTACTTCTTGTATCATGGGGTTATTAAATAGGCCTCAGTACATCCCTGACAAGGCTTGACTTAGTTAATCAAAATTAAACTCTAAAGAGTTTAAAGATACTTTTCTACATTTTTTACTATGATATTTTTACACTTTTGTTAACTTAGTGTTTGCAAATGAAAGTACTGTATTTACCACTTCCATAATAGAAAGCTCAGTACAATCAATTACTAACGCGTCGTCTGCAGCAACTAAGGGAGCAACCTTACGGTTTTGATCTCGCTCATCACGTTGACGTATGTCATCCAAAAGGCGCCCGATTTTAGCATCAAACCCTTTATCTTTCAACTGTAATAATCTTCGCTCTGCTCTGACCTCTGCACTTGCTGTTAAAAATATCTTTACAGGGGCAGTAGGGAAAACGACTGTGCCCATGTCACGGCCGTCAGCAACTAACCCCGGTTCTACGTTAAAAGCTCGCTGCCTTCTCAGTAAAGCTTCTCGAACACGCGGGTACGCTGCAACTTTCGATGCAAGCTCACCAATTTCTTCTGTTCGAATTACATTAGTTACATCTTCGCCTTCAAGAATGACACTTGTTTCACCATCGTTATTAATGACAAATTGTACATCCAGATGAGCAGCTAATGGGATTAACGACTCTTCTTCTTCTAAACTCACCAAGTGATGCTGTAATGCGACAGCTAAAACTCGGTAAATGGCACCACTATCAAGTAAATGCCAACCTAGTTGTTCCGCAACAATCCTTGCGACAGTACCTTTTCCGGCACCACTAGGACCATCTATGGTAATAAGTGGAGTGCTTTCCTGCATTCATTTTCTCCTAAGTTCTAAAATTCAACGCAATTATAAGACATTTATAATTGAAAATCGCATGAAAAATTATTTATTAATAAATCAGCAAGATACTTCTGCTAATTTATCGAAATAATCAGGAAATGTTTTTGCTGTACACTTAGGATCGTTAATGGTAACTGGCGTTTCACTTAAAGCGACAAGCGAGAAACACATCGCTATACGATGATCGTTATAAGTATCAATTTGTGCATGTTTTAATGATACTGGTGGTGTAATAGAGATATAATCTTTACCCTCTACCACTTCGGCGCCAACTTTTATTAGCTCTGTCGCCATGGCATTTAAACGATCCGTTTCTTTTACACGCCAGTTATATATATTTCTAATGGTTGTAGTACCTTTTGCAAAAAGCGCAGTGGTTGCAATGGTCATGGCTGCATCAGGGATATGGTTCATGTCCATGTCAACTGCCGTTAGTGGTTTACCCATAACGGTTATAGACTCGTCATGCCAATGAACTTCAGCGCCCATCTTTTCTAGCACATCAGCAAAATGTTTATCACCTTGGACACTTTGTTTACCTACACCATGTACGGTAATTTCTCCACCTTTAATCGCACCGGCAGCTAAAAAGTATGAAGCAGACGATGCATCACCTTCAACCATATATTTATCGAGTGCTTGGTAAGACTGGTTGCCCTTAATAGCAAATGTCTTATAGTCGTTATTTTCAATATTTACACCGAATCTGCGCATGATATCAAGCGTAATATCAATATAAGGCTTTGAAACAAGCTCACCTTCAATTTCAATATGACTATCCGTTGTAAGCAAAGGAGTAATCATCAATATCGCGGTTAAAAACTGGCTTGAGATAGAGCCATCAATAGAAATTTTATTGCCAATTAAGGTCTTGCCCTTTATTTTAACCGGCGGGTAATCCTTCTCTTCTAAGTATTCTACATCAGCACTTAATTGCGCTAATGCATCAACTAAATGACCAATGGGCCGCTCTTTCATTCTTGGCTCACCCGTTAAAATATACTCCCCATTACTAGCGGCTAGTGCTGCACATAATGGACGCATTGCGGTGCCTGCGTTGCCTAGGTATAGTTCTAATGGTGCTTCATTACTGAAAAAACCGTTATTACCGACTACCGTACATTGCGTGCCACAAGCACTCAATGAATAGTTAATACCTAGCATTTTAAGTGCATTGAGCATATGGTTTATATCATCACTCACTAACAAGTTGGTAATTTTCGTTGTGCCTTTAGCTAATGCCGCTATTAACAGTGCTCGATTTGATAAACTCTTCGAACCGGGTAAAAAGATCTCACCATTGATTTTATTTATTGGGTTTAATGTTAACTGCTCCATGCTAACTATTCCTCTGTTCAAATTTTGTCATAAACTCTATAAGTGCTTTTATGCCTTCAATAGGCATCGCATTATAAATACTTGCGCGCATACCGCCGACACTTCGGTGTCCTTTAAGCGCCATTAACCCCTGTTCTTCTGCTTCTTCTAGGAATAAAGCATTCAGCTTCTCATCTTCAAGCCAGAAAGGGATATTCATTTTGCTTCGATATGTTTCATGGATGTTATTAAGGTAGAACGAACTATTATCAATTGCGTTATATAACAAGAGTGCCTTTTCTTCGTTAATTCTTTCAATAGCTGAGATACCGCCTTGGTCTTTTAACCATTCAAAAACAAGCCCTGCTAAATACCAAGCATAAGTTGGCGGTGTGTTATACATAGAGTCATTATCTGCCACTAACTGGTAATTCATAATACAAGGAGTGGCTTTTTGTGCTTGGCCTAATAGGTCTTCTCGAATAATAACAATAGTAAGCCCTGATGGACCGATATTCTTCTGAGCTCCGGCATATATAACACCGAATTTATTCACATCAATATGGTGAGATAAAATGGTCGACGACATGTCTGCAACGAGTGGTACATTACCTGTGTCAGGGATCTTGTTTATCTCAATGCCATCAACCGTTTCATTAGGACAATAATGTACATAAGCTGCTTCGGGGGTTAAAGGCCACTGAGTTGATTCGAGCACTTGTGTTTGGCTTTCTTGGTTAGAAACAATATTAATCTCATTAATATTGCCAAAGTTTTTAGCTTCTTTGGCTGCCGCTTTCGACCAAGATCCTGAAAGGACGTAATCTGCAGATTTTCCTTCAGGTAATAAATTTAATGGGATTGCTGAGAACTGTCCCCTGCCGCCACCATGACAAAACAGTACTTTATAATTATCAGGAATTTGCATTAAATCACGTAAGTCATTTTCTGCTTTTTTGGCCATCTTAATATAAATACTACTTCGATGACTAAGCTCCATTACAGAGCAACCTGTATTCTGCCAATTTAAAAATTCATTTTGAGCTTTTTGCATTACAGCTGACGGTAACATCGCTGGACCAGCACAAAAATTAAAAACCTCAGACATGCTTTATCCTTTTACAAATTTTTATGAATATTATCAATGAACTAAAACAATAAAAGGCGGGATAAGCCGCCTTTTATAAGTTAAATTGAAATTAGGCTTGTGAATCACCAGACGGTGACTCTGACGAGTCTTGCTGTGCATCGTGCTCTTGTGAATTAACACCTTGCGCGTTTGCTTCAGCAACCTCACCCTCTATTGTGTCTGTTTCAATAGCCTCTTCCGGCGCTTCAATTTCATCTATGCGCTGAAGTGCAACTACATGTTCACCTTCAACAGTGCGAATTAATCGAACGCCTTGAGTATTACGACCTATAACACTTACTTCATTAACGCGTGTTCTTACTAATGTGCCATTATCTGTAATCGCCATGATCTCATCAAGCTCTTCAACTTGAACAGCGCCAACCACTTTACCGTTTCGCTCACTCACTTTAATTGAAACAACACCTTTCGTTGCTCTGCTTTTCGCAGGGTATTCAGCAAGGTCAGTTCGTTTACCAAAACCATTTTCAGTGATTGTTAAAACAGGTCCGTCATTTTTAGGAACAATTAACGAAACAACTTTTTGGTCACCTTCAAGTTTAATACCGCGAACACCAGTACCTGTTCTACCAATGGGTTTAAGTGCCCAGCGCTCTTCACCTGTTTCGGGGTCAAGCTTTATCTCACCGGTTTCGCTATCGCGTACTTTTTCATTGAATCGTACAACTTTACCAGCATCAGAGAATAGCATGATGTCATTAGTACCATCGGTAATATCAACACCAATTAACGTATCATCATCACGTAGGTTTAACGCAATAATACCGTTTGCACGTTGGTTACTATAGGCAGTTAATGCCGTTTTCTTAACCGTACCTGAAGCCGTTGCCATAATGATATATTTACCTTCTTCATAATCTTGAACAGGTAAAATAGCCGTGATACGTTCATCATTTTCAAGTGGTAAAATATTAACAATAGGTCGACCTCTTGCTGTTCTACTTGCAAGTGGTAACTGGAATACCTTCAACCAATAGAGCTTTCCTCTATCTGAGAAACATAAAATGGTATCGTGGGTATTGGCAATCAATAAACGTTCAATGAAATCTTCTTCTTTCATTTTTGTTGCGGCTTTACCTTTCCCACCACGTCGTTGTGCTTGGTAATCACTTAACACTTGATATTTCACGTAACCTTCGTGAGATAGCGTAACAACAACATCTTCTTCACAGATTAAGTCTTCAAGCGATAAGTCATGTGAAGCATTTGTAATTTCAGTACGACGTTCATCACCAAAATCATCTCTGATCACTTCTAACTCTTCACGAATAACTTCCATTAAACGCTCAGGAGAGCTTAGGATCAACATTAATTCAGCAATTAACTCTAATAGGTCTTTATATTCATTAAGGATTTTCTCGTGCTCTAAACCACTTAATTTATATAATTGTAATTCAACAATTGCTTTAGCTTGTACAGCGGTTAGATAGTATTTGTTATCACGAATACCGTATTGTTCTTCTAACCACTCAGGGCGAGCAGCATGTGTACCAGCGCGCTCTAACATTGCACTTACATTACCTAAATCCCAACCTTGAGAAATAAGCTTTTCTTCTGCTTCTTTTCGTGATGGAGAGTTTTTGATGAGTTCAATAATGGGTTCTATATTAGCGAGTGCTATTGATAAACCTTCTAAGATGTGAGCTCGTTCACGCGCCTTTCTTAATTCGAAAATAGTTCGGCGAGTAACAACTTCACGACGGTGAAGTACAAACTCTTCTAACATTTGTTTCAAATTAAATATTTTTGGTTGGCCGTTGCCAAGTGCAACCATGTTGAAACCAAATGAGATTTGCATTTGAGTCAGTTTAAAAAGGTTGTTGAGAACAACTTCACCCACTTCACCACGCTTAACCTCAATAACCATACGCATACCGTCTTTATCAGACTCGTCACGTAATGCAGAAATGCCTTCTAAACGTTTATCTTTAACAAGCTCTGCCATTTTTTCAATTAAACGTGCTTTATTAACTTGGAAAGGTAACTCATGAACAATAATTGTTTCTTTGCCCGTTGTTTCATGCGCTTCAATTGTTGCACGTGCGCGGATCTTTATTTTACCACGACCTGTTCTATAGGCTTCCTCAATTCCTGCTCTACCGCTAATAATACCGGCTGTAGGAAAATCAGGTCCTGGGATATGCGTCATTAACTCTTCAACAGATATCTCGCTGTCGTTAATTAACGCTAAACAACCGTTAATCACTTCCGTTAAATTATGCGGCGGAATATTGGTTGCCATACCAACAGCAATACCTGAACCACCATTAACAAGCAAGTTAGGTATACGTGTAGGCATAACCGCTGGGATATGTTCGGTACCGTCATAGTTAGGTACAAAATCGACCGTTTCTTTATCTAAGTCAGCAAGAATAGAATGTGCAATCTTGGCCATTCTAATTTCCGTATAACGCATTGCCGCAGCACTATCACCATCTACTGAACCAAAATTACCTTGGCCATCAACAAGCATATAGCGTAAAGAGAAAGGCTGTGCCATACGAACAATTGTGTCATAAACAGCGGTATCACCATGTGGATGATATTTACCAATCACATCACCAACGACACGCGCTGATTTTTTATAGGCTTTATTCCAGTCATTACCCAATACATCCATGGCAAAAAGAACACGGCGATGAACGGGTTTCAGGCCATCTCGAACGTCAGGTAGGGCACGCCCAACAATAACACTCATGGCATAATCTAAATAAGAAGTTTGCAGTTCATCTTCAATATTAATTGGAACAATTTCTTTGGCCAAATCTGACATAATTGGACATTTCCCCTTTGCTAAACTTTTGCTGATATTTATTAATAGAAAATAAAAAGTAAATAACAGCGTTTTTATTATGAATAATTTATAATTAACGAAGCATACTATCACAGTTTTTTGATATGCAATACAGCTTTATTTTAACCTTTTTTTAACGAGGCTTTCCAATACAATAAAAGTACAAAAATCAACCAGTACGTCACGAATATCTAAGAATAAGATCGAACAGGTACTAGGCTAAATATAGAGTTTAGTTTATGATAAACTTTTACCTTTAAAATTGTTTGCAATCTTATGACAAAGTCACCAATAAATACTTCAGAAAACACAAATGCGTCACCTACCAATGTTAGTGCCGAAGAAATAGCTAAATTTGAAGAAGTCGCCAGTCAATGGTGGGACTTACAAGGTGATTTTAAACCACTACATCAGATAAACCCCTTGAGGGTCCAGTTTATAAAGCAACATGTAAGCGAGACTGGAAATGATTTATTTAATAAAGAAATTATAGATGTAGGTTGTGGTGGAGGGATTCTTACAGAGTCGCTCTGCAAACTTGGCGGGAAAGTCACAGGTATTGATATGGGCACAGAGCCTCTCAACGTGGCAAATCTTCATGCATTAGAAAGCGACTTAACAATTAACTACCAAAAGATAACTGCCGAAGAAATGGCAAAAAATCACCCAGAAGCTTTTGATATGGTAACTTGCATGGAAATGTTAGAGCATGTACCCGATCCCGCCTCTATTGTTAAGGCGTGTTCAGAACTAGTTAAGCCTGGTGGATTAGTTTTCTTCTCAACATTGAATAAAAATATTAAATCTTACCTGATGGCTATTATAGCCGCTGAAAAAATATTAAAACTTGTTCCCGATGGTACGCATGATCATGATAAATTTATCAGGCCGTCACAACTTATCGCTTGGGCACATGAAAATAATCTAAAATGTATTGATACGAGTGGTATTCATTACAACCCTGTTAGCTCAAATCATAAATTAATAGACTCACTAGACGTTAATTACATTTTGTGTTGTCGAAAGCTAGTTTAATGCCGAACGATTAAGTTATTGCGATCTAATGTTTTCACTTACCTAGGATATA
>CAWVWK010000025.1:0-21043 GCA_963933725.1 uncultured Colwellia sp. | reverse complement strand
GGTGAGTCTATAGAGATATAATTTTTTCGGGCAAAAATTTCATCGTAGCCCACCAGCCTAATTGTTTTCTTTTCACCTTTATCATTTTCTATTTCTACCCAAGCCCCAAAAAAAACTTTACCGTCTTGTGCGGGGTTATAATCAACAACACGTACCGCTTCTAAACGTTTGGTGATATATCTAATTCTTGAGTCCAACTGTCTTAACTTACGTTTATTTTCTTTGTAGTCAGCATTTTCGCTTCGATCACCTAGACTAGCAGCCCAAGAAACTTGCTTGGTGGTTTCTCTTCGATCAACACGCCATAATTTGTCTAATTCGGCTTTTAGAAGATTGAATCCCTCACGGGTTAAGATAGCAGTTTTCATAAGTACTGAATTGACCTTGGCATGTAATATTAATCATCAGGAATAATCGTGGGTAATTGATTATACTATGCCAAAAATGATTAGGCTATGTGGGTCGATTGAATTTGATCAGTCTTTAACTTATTGAAAAAGATCTCCTTATATTTTAATAGCTTAAATTTTTTTAGATACAGTCAGTAATTAAAATTTAAGTATACTTTACACATCTTTTCGAACACTTCAGGATTTTTGAAGTAAACATAGGCTTGGCAATATAATAGCCTTGGCACATATTACAACTAAGTTCTGTAGTTAAAGACATCACACTGACATCCTCTAAGCCTTCAGCGATAGTTTTTAAATGTAACGGATTTGTTAATGCAACACTGGTGTTAATCAAGGAAAGTTGCTTAAGGCTATTTTTATGTTCAATAAAAATAACTTTTATCTAATTTCAAATACGTTAAAGGAAATTTTTATAACCTTTCAATGGTAGAGTTATTTTGAGTAAAATCATCGAGTGCTAACTCTATTCCTCGCACACTTAGTCTATTAAAGTTCATTAACTCTTGGGTATCGTTAGTTGCAATCGCATTCTCTTTAACCTCTATACCTAAATTTTCAGCTTGGATGGCATAACCTATTAATGAATCTAAGATAAAGCCAATAAAATCAGTTTTTTGTATTGTATCAGGAGATAAGTTGATTGAAAGCTTAAGCGTTAACCCTGTCTTTTTAGATACTTGTCACTATTTAAATGATTTTTTTGATAATGGGAGCTTCATATGGGAAATTAAATCACTTTTCTCGACTTTATCAATGAACTAGTTGGGGCTTATTAAGCCAGTTCTAGGATGATTAATGCGACAGAGCGCTTTAACACCGATAAAGGTTCTTGTAGAAAGATCTAATTGAGGCTGGTAAAGCACCTCAATATCATTCAGGGGATCTAGTAATTGCATTCCATCACATCAGGTTAATAAAGCAAAAACTATAGCTATTAACGTATACATTAGGTAAGCTGTTGGCGAAGTAATCAGCAAAGGGTAAGTTATCTGCTACACTAAGAAGTAAATTAGAAGCTCTAGGAGAATAAATTGTCTTCAAATGATAAAGGCTATTTAAATAAAAAAGTATTTAATGGTGCATCTTTCATCATCGGCATACTCCTTTTCTACACCTCATTTCTTCCAGAGAAAGCCAAAACCTTTTTCGATCACCTACAAGCAGGAATAGTCGAAAATGGCAGCTGGTTTTACGTACTCACTGTAGCGTTTATTCTATTCTTTATTATTTTCCTTTCTTTTTCTCGGTATGGCGATATTCGTTTAGGACCTGATCACTCAATGCCAGACTATTCCTTATTATCATGGTTATCCATGCTATTTTCTGCAGGTATGGGCATTGGCTTAATGTTTTTTGGCGTTGCAGAGCCCGTTATGCATTTTTTAAATCCTCCAACTGCTGAAACAGGTACAGTTGAAGCCGCTAAAGAAGCCATGAAAATGACATTCTTTCACTGGGGGTTACATGCTTGGGCAATATATGCCGTTGTCGCATTAGTTTTAGCTTATTTTAGTTTCCGTCATAAATTGCCATTAACTTTACGTTCAGCACTTTATCCATTAATTGGTGATCGTATTTATGGTTGGCCAGGTCATTTAGTTGATATTTTCGCTGTAGTCGGCACAGTGTTTGGTGTTGCTACTTCATTGGGTTTAGGTGCCTCCCAAGTTAATTCTGGTTTCAGTTATCTTTTTGCTTTTGAAGTATCAACCACCAATCAAATTATCATTATGTGTGCTATTACATCTTTCGCTGTCATTTCTGTTGCTACAGGCTTAGATAAAGGTATAAAAATATTATCTGAAACTAATATGGTGCTCGCGGTTGTGCTACTCACACTGATTTTTGTTTTAGGTCCGACCATTTTATTATTGCAAGCTTACTCTCAAAATATTGGCGATTATTTATCGAGTTTAATGCATAACACGTTCAACTTATTTGCCTATAAAAAAACCGATTGGATTGGCGGTTGGACAATATTTTATTGGGGCTGGTGGTTAGCTTGGGCGCCATTCGTTGGCTTATTTATCGCCCGTATTTCTCGAGGGCGAACAATTCGAGATTTTATTTTAGGTGTCATGCTAGTACCTACGGTTTTTACATTATTATGGATGACCATATTTGGTAATAGCGCGATTGATTTACTATTTAATCAGGGAGTTACTTCTATAGGAGATATGGTTAGCAAAGACACTTCTGTAGCATTATTTGTCTTTTTAGAAAATTTCCCTTTTTCTTCAGTGCTTTCTTTTTTCAGTGTACTGATGATAGTTATCTTTTTTGTTACCTCCTGTGACTCTGGTGCTATGGTTGTCGATATGCTCTGTTCTCATGGAAAAAATAATACACCTTTGTGGCAGCGAGTTTATTGGGCTGTTGGGATTGGTGTGGTGGCCTCAATACTTCTCCTTGTTGGTGGTCTCAATGCTTTGCAAACGATGACAATTGCTAGTGCTTTACCTTTTAGTATGGTATTGATTTTAGCCATTTTTGGGTTTATTAAGGCGTTAAAGGTGGAAGGCTTTAAACAAGAAAGCTATTTAATTTCTTCTGTACCAAACGTTTCAGGTGACTCGAATAATTGGAAAGATAGGCTACAAAACATAGTCGACTTCCCTAATAAGAGAAACGTCAATAAATTTATTGAAAAGACTGTCGTGCCTGCCCTTGATGATGTGGCTAAAGAATTATATAAAAATGAAATTGCAGTCTCTATTTCGCATGAAAATGGTGCGAGCTTACTTGTTAATCAAGAAGAAGAACATCAATTTTTATACAATGTAAGAGTTAGGCAACATGTCCAACCAGACTACGCTTTGGAAGAAGAGGATACAGAATCAGATGACGAACAAACTTACTATCGAGCAGAAGTCTTCTTAAAAGAAGGCGGGCAAGATTACGATATCATGGGCTGGTCTAAATCTGCTGTTATTAATGACGTGATTGATCAATACCACAAACACTTACACTTTTTACACTTGATGCGTTGATTTTCTAATGCGAATTAGAAGCTAGAGATCTTATCGAATTGTACAGATTGCACGAATTCAGCAATTTTTTGGTTAGGCTTAGACACTAGACACTAGGCGTATTGCCCGCAGGTGACGCAGATAAGAGCGGATGAGTGACTAGACATTTATGGGTAAGGTCAAGTGCAAAGAAGTTAGTTACGGGTGATAAAAGCAAGAAAAGGCTGGGAAGCAGTTTTTTTGAAATATTGCCACCGAGCACAGATATGCAGCGCCTTGCACCGAGAAAAGAATAAACATTTGACTTGAACTTCCTCTGTGCAGAGAAGCGTCTCGGTGGTAGAAATTGTCTTGCTCGATTACCGAAACTCGCTTTTTATTAATTTAGGACAGACAACTTTTCTCGAAGCTTGCCTTAAGATCTTTCTTTCATTAGCCCTATGTATCATCAGCATGCAACTTAAAGAACTTAACTAATAGTTCATCACTTGATTCTTTATGCTCTGGATCTGGTTTTATACCAGCTATTGGACACGCAATGAATATCAAGGTTGACCTCCACAAACAGCATCAGCTCCATAAGCAAATGCATATCTCATATTTTGCAGACTACAGACGGGCGAAAGGAGTTCAGGTTTGAACATAACAACATCTTAATAAAACAAACATCATCGCAATATTATAATTCATAAAATAAAGTTCTGCGTAGGTAAGGTGGCAAAGCTTGAAGGAGAGTAATATGAAAAGGAATTGTTAGAGACTGTTATGGTTTTTATCTTTTATTATCTTAGGCTTTGGATATGAAAACGGAGCAACACCTAAAAATGTTGTGGGCTTGTAACTATTTCATCTATTATATTGTCTTTCTTTTTACATAATACCCCTTAAATTTATATATTATTTGCGCTATGCTTGCACTTCTAAATAATGACTCACATAACATTCATTTAAAAAGGTGTATTAAAACCATGTTTGCTAGTTTAAAAGCACAACCAGCCGACCCTATCTTAGGCCTTCTCGCAAAATATCGAAAAGATGACAACCCTAATAAAATTGATTTAGGTGTTGGCGTATACAAAAATGAAGCGGGTGAAACCACCGTGCTGAATTGTGTAAAAAAAGCGGAGCAACATAGAACCGATACCGAAATGTCTAAGGTTTACATCGGCCCGACAGGTTCACCTGTTTTTAATGATGAAATGGCTAAATTAATATTCACTGCTGATCATAAAGTGCTAGCAGATAATCGTGCTCGTACTGTTTCAACGCCAGGTGGAACAGGTGCACTGCGTGTCGCTGCTGAGTTTATTAAGTCATGTAAAGCTGGCGCTACTATTTGGGTAAGTAACCCAACTTGGGCTAATCATACAGGGCTGTTTCAAGCTGCCGGTTTAACTGTAAAAACATACCCTTATTATGACTATGAAAACAAATCTCTAGACTTCGACGGTATGCTCAATGCATTAAAAGAAGTGGCAAGTAATGATGTGGTATTATTGCACGCTTGTTGTCATAACCCTAGCGGCATGGATTTAAATAATGAACAATGGCAGCAAGTAGCTGACGTTGCTAAGTCGGTTGGTTTTACACCGTTAGTAGATATGGCATATCAAGGTTTTGGTCAAGGATTAGATGAAGATGCCTATGGCTTACGTTTAATGGCTGATAGCGTTGAAGAAATGATCGTATGTAGTTCATGTTCTAAAAACTTTGGTTTATACCGTGAGCGTATTGGTGCTTGTACCATTATTGGTAAATCAAGTATTAGTGTGGATATTGCTAATTCTGTTTTACTTTCTGTAGTACGAGTACTATATTCAATGCCACCAGCACATGGTGCAGCCATTGTTGAAACCATTTTATCTTCAAGCGAATTACGTAATGAATGGTATAGTGAGTTAGCTGAAATGCGTAATCGTATCAACGGTAATCGCCAGCTTATCGTTGATAAACTAGTTGAAAATGGTGTGACTCGTGACTTTAGCTTTATTACTCGTCAGGCAGGTATGTTCTCATTTTTGGGTATTACCCCCGAGCAAGTTCAAACACTACAAGACGAATACAGCATTTATATGGTGGGCTCAAGCCGTATGAGTATTGCCGGTATTGCTAATAGTAATGTGGATTATTTAGCGAAGTCTATCGCCAAAGTTTTATAATAAAACCACTCTAAACAGATAAAAGCTGAAGTATTGTTATTATAAATAGCACTTCAGCTTTTTAAGATCAAAAAGCAAGGAATTTATCATGGTAGTCAGTGGTAATTTATTTATTCTTTCCGCGCCAAGTGGAGCAGGAAAGTCAAGCTTAATAAAGGCAATGCTTGATTCTGTGACCAATAGTAGCGCCTCAAGGAAAATGCAGGTTTCTGTTTCTCATACCACGCGTGATGCCCGACCTGGTGAAGTCAATGGTGAACACTACCATTTTGTCACTAAAGATGATTTTGAAAAACAAATTAAAAAAGGTCGATTTTATGAGCATGCCCAAGTTTTCGGTAATTATTATGGTACTTCTGAAGTAGGTATAGATGAACAACTTGCCAAGGGTTTTGATGTTTTCCTAGATATTGATTGGCAAGGGGCTCAACAAGTAAGAATGAAAAAGCCTTCTGTGACATCTATTTTTATTTGTCCACCTTCAAAGGATGCACTTGAAAAAAGACTAAGAAGCAGAGGCCAAGATAGCGATGAAATTATTCAAGATCGCATGGCACAAGCACAAGCGGAGTGCTCTCACTTTGAAGAATTCGATTATATTATTATCAATGATGACTTTGACCAAGCCGTTACTGACTTATTAACAATTGTAAATAACCAAAGACTAAAACGTAATCAACAAGTATTACAACACAAAGCACTGTTAGACGACTTAGTTTTATCTTAATAAAGCATTTTTGCTAATCGGATGCTTAAGACGCTTTAATTTATATTTCATATAAAAAACACAGCAAAACCTTGGTTGATATTCACGTTGATGTCTTGCTATCTTATTCAGATCCCAGTAAACTATTGGGCTTATTTATTGATGGAGTAGCCTATGGCTCGTGTAACTGTAGAAGATGCTGTAGAAAAAGTTGGCAACCGTTTTGATTTGGTATTAGTGGCATCTCGTCGTGCGCGTCAAATTGCTACCGGCGGCAAAGACGCTTTGGTTGAAATTGAAAATGACAAACCAACCGTTATTGCCTTAAGAGAAATTGAAGCTGGTTTGATTACGACTGAAGTAATGAATATTTCAGATCGTCATGAACAAATTGAACAAGACAATGCAGAGCTAGACGCTGTTGCTGCTATTGTTGGTGGTCAAACACAAGAATTAGATTAATAACCTGATAACGGTTGTGATCTTTATAAAACGCGATACTTATTCTATTTAAAATAAGTATCGCGTTTTTTTTATCTGGGTAATAACACCTAAAAAGACTCAACATATCGGTTGAGGGCTTATCAAGCATACATATTCAAGTTGTTAAATTGGAATAAACCGTTGTTGCCTTTCGTTTCTCCTTGCTATACTCAAAATATCAAGGCTATTTTCGGAGTATTAAGTGTATTTATTTGAACCTTTAAAAGAAATCTGTTCCACTTATCTTTCTAAAGTGCAGGTAGACTTACTTAAACACGCTTATGTGGTTGCTCGAGATGCTCATGAGGGGCAAATGCGCTCTAGTGGTGAACCTTATATAACTCACCCTGTTGCTGTTGCGCTTAATTTAGCAAACATGCGCCTAGATGGTGAAACTTTGATGGCGGCATTGTTGCATGATGTTATTGAAGATACTGATGTAAGCAAAGATGATTTAGCTGAACTTTTTGGACACACAATTGCTGAACTTGTTGAAGGCGTAAGTAAACTCGATAAGCTGAAATTCGATAATAAAGAAGAAATGCAAGCAGAGAACTTTCGTAAGATGGTTCTCGCCATGGTTCAAGATATTCGGGTTATTTTAATAAAGCTTGCCGATAGAACGCATAATATGCGTACTCTAGGCTCTCTACGCCCAGATAAACGCCGAAGAATAGCCAGAGAAACACTCGATATATACGCCCCAATAGCTAATCGCTTAGGTATTCACGATATAAAAAATGAACTTGAAGTACTTGGTTTTGAAGCACTTTACCCTATGCGAGCCCGCGCTTTAAAGTCAGCCATAAAAAGTGCTCGTGGTAACCGCAAAGAAATTGTTAATAATATCCAACAAGAAATATCAAACCGCCTCGCAGAAAGTGACATAAAAGCAGAGGTTCATGGTCGAGAAAAACACCTTTACTCGCTTTACAAAAAAATGCTCAACAAAGAGCTTAACTTCAATGAAGTGATGGACATTTACGCTTTCCGCGTTATTGTTAACGATAAAATTGACGATTGCTATCGTACACTTGGCGCTGTTCATAATTTATTTAAGCCTATCGAAACCCGTTTTAAAGATTATATTGCCATTCCTAAAACTAATGGTTATCGCTCTCTTCACACCTCTTTAATAGGTCCACATGGTATTCCTGTAGAAATACAAATTCGAACCCGAGACATGGACGAAATGGCTGATAAAGGGGTTGCCGCGCATTGGTTATATAAACAAGATGATAGCGATACTGGCACGATGGCACAAATGAAAGCAAGTCGATGGATGCAAAGTTTACTTGAATTGCAACAAAGTGCCGGCAACTCTTTTGAGTTTATTGAAAACGTTAAATCGGATTTATTCCCAGAAGAAATATATGTTTTCACGCCTGACGGTCGTATTATCGAATTACCTATGGGCGCTACAGCTGTTGATTTCGCTTATGCAGTGCATACCGACGTAGGAAATTCTTGTGTCGGTGTAAAAGTAGACAGAAAACCATACCCTATGAATCACCCGCTTGATTCAGGACAAACTATTGAAGTGATTACTTCTACTGCGGCAAGGCCAAATGCGACTTGGCTTAACTTTGTAGTTACCGCTAAAGCTCGATTGAAAATAAGAGCTTACTTGCGTAGTCAAGAAAAAACAGAATCTAAGACACTTGGTTTAAGGTTATTAAACCATGCATTAGGAAAAGTTAAGATTGAAGACCTTAACCAAGACAAAATCGATGAAGTAATAGAGCAAAGTGGTTGTGACACTTTCGATGACCTACTTACCAACATTGGCTTAGGCAATGCGATGAGTATAGGGGTCGCAAGACGCCTGACCGACGAATTTACAGAGAATACTGAACCCGCTAACAACAGCCCTAAAGCCAAACTTGCAATCAAAGGCACCGAAGGCATGCTTGTTAACTATGGTAAATGCTGTCGCCCTATTCCAGGTGACTCAATCCTTGCCTACCTAAGCCCGGGTAAAGGGCTTATGGTACATTTGAGTGATTGTCGAAACCTTAAAGGCCAAGATGATGTATTCCCAGTAAAATGGGATGACGATATAAATAAAGAATTTATTACCAAGTTACGTGTAGAGATTGTAAATCATCAAGGCGCATTGGCACTTTTAACAAATGTTGTAGCTAAGTGCGACTCGAATGTACACAGCCTAAACTCAGGGGAGAAAGACTCTGGTTTATATATAGTGGATATGGAAATTACTTGTCGAGATCGAATTCATTTAGCTGATATCATTCGAAAAATAAAAGTAATGTCAGATGTTCAAAGAGTTATTAGAAATAAATAAACGACAAAACTAAGCAATGTTTGAAACCTAAAAGATAATAACAACATACAGGAAAAATAATGAAAAGTATTATTACAACAGATAAAGCACCAAGTGCTATTGGAACATACAGCCAAGCAGTAAAGGTAAATAATACGGTATATTTATCTGGTCAAATTCCTTTAGATCCCGTTTCAATGAACGTGGTTGAAGGCGGCTTTGTTGAACAAACTGAACAAGTTTTTAAAAATTTATCTGCCGTATGTGAAGCCGCTGGTGGCACCATAAACGACATGGTAAAAGTGAATGTTTTTATGGTTGATTTAGGTAACTTTGCTACCGTAAATGAAATTATGGCCAAGTACTTTGAGCAACCGTACCCTGCTCGTGCGGCGATCCAAATATCCAAACTTCCTAAAGACGTTGAAATAGAAATAGATGGTGTGATGGAATTACCCGATTGTAACTAACAACGTCCTATTAAACAATTATTTAACGATTTGAAGAATTATGACACCTGAAAGACTAAACCGCATCAATACCATGCTTGATAAACGCCAACCTGACTTAACCGTATGTATGGAAGGGCTACACAAGTCTCACAACTTAGCGGCCGTTGTCCGTACTTGCGATGCTATCGGTATTAGCGATGTGCATGCTGTGTGGAAAAGTGAAGAAGCCGAAGTCCGTGGTGGAAGTGCTGCTGGGAGTCAGAATTGGATCGATGTACATAACTATCATAAAACGGCTGACGCGATCAAAGCCCTTAAAGCTCAAGGAATGCAAGTGTTGGTTACCAACCTGTCCGATACAGCCGTTCATTTTACAGACATTGATTACACCAAGCCTACCGCCATTGTTTTGGGCCAAGAAAAGTTTGGCACTTCTGATATAGCCCTTGAATTAGCCGACCAAGACATTGTGATACCTATGGTTGGCATGGTGCAATCTTTAAATGTTTCTGTTGCTTGTTCTGTGGTTTTATATGAAGCACAACGTCAACGTCAAATGGCTGGTATGTACGATATGCCTCGCTTATCAGCGGAACGACGTCAGCGTGTTTTATTTGAAGGTGGACACCCTATTTTTGCAGAAGCTTGTCAAAGGAAAGGCTTACCCTATCCAGCAATTGATGAAGCAGGTCAGATTATTGCCGATGAAGAGTGGTGGCAAAAAATTCAAATGGATAAAAGCGCTTGGTCATTTCAAGCCTATTAAAAAGGCCATTAAACTAACCTGTTAACTTTTAGCAACAAAATAATAATGATGGAAGCCTTAACTAAATTATCTCAAATCTCTACGTCTACCCTTAAAGGGGTTGGACCAAGTATGTCTGCTAGGCTTGAGAAAATTGGTTTAGCTTCTGTGCAAGATTTATTATTTCACTTACCTTTACGCTATGAAGATAGAACACGCGTTAGCCGAGTTAGAGACCTCGTTGTGGGTATTCATACCAATATTATTGGCGAGGTAACGGATAGCCAAATAACGCACGGCAAACGTCGTATGCTAGTCGTGACGTTGTTCGATGGTAGTGCCAGCATTCAACTTTGCTTTTTTAGCTTTTCAGCTAGCTTAAAAAACACTCTAAGTATTGGTAAAGAAATACGATGTTATGGTGAAATTAAACGCGGACCACGTGGCTTTCAAATCGTTCACCCTGAGTTTAAAGCCCTAGATAACGACTCTCCTACTAATCTAACGGATGAAACTCTCACTCCTGTCTATCCTACAACAGACGGTTTAAAACAAATATCCTTACTTAATTTAACAGAGCAAGCTCTCGCTCGTCTTGAACGTGGTCAAGTTGAAGAACTACTTCCCACAGAAATCTTCCATGACAATTTTACCCTTGCCCAGGCACTAAAGGTTATTCACCGGCCACCAACCGGTACGTCTGTAGAGCAATTAGAACAAGGCAAGCATCCAGCCCAGCAAAGACTTATTAAAGAAGAGTTACTTGCCCATAATTTAAGTATGCTTAAGGTAAGACAAAGTAGCAACATTCATGAGGCTATATCGCTGAGTGTAGATAACAAAATTGAAGAAGCCTTTCTGAGCAGTCTGCCTTTCTCGCCAACAGGTGCTCAAGCACGTGTGGTACAGGAAATCAAAATAGATTTGGCGAAACAAGCCCCTATGATGCGTTTAGTGCAAGGGGATGTTGGCTCTGGGAAAACACTCGTTGCTGCCCTTTCAGCTTTAACTGCTATTAGTCAAGGCTATCAAGTTGCTCTTATGGCACCTACCGAGATTTTAGCTGAACAACATGCCATTAATTTTGCCAATTGGTTTGAGATCTTAAACATTAAAGTAGGTTGGTTAGCAGGAAAAACTAAAGCGAAAGCCCGAAGAATCTCGCTTGAACAAATTCAAAGTGGCGAAATGCAAATGGTGATCGGCACGCACGCATTATTTCAAGACGATGTTATATTCAACCAATTAGTGCTTGTCATTATTGATGAACAACATAAGTTTGGTGTGCAACAACGCCTGTCACTGCGTGAAAAAGGTGTGTTCGATAATAAACACCCGCATCAGTTAATTATGACTGCTACACCTATTCCTCGAACCTTAGCGATGACAGCTTATGCTGATTTGGATACTTCGGTTATAGATGAACTTCCACCCGGTAGAACGCCTATCAATACCATCGCCTTGCCTGATTTAAGGCGAGACGATGTCATTGAACGGATTCGACAAGGTAGTCTTAAAGAAAATCGTCAAACTTACTGGGTATGTACACTTATTGAAGAATCTGAGGTTTTACAGTGCCAAGCAGCAGAGGATACGGCCGTTTATTTGCAAAAGCAATTAAGTGAACTCATCGTTGGTTTAGTGCATGGCCGTATGAAAGCCAATGAAAAGCAAGCGGTCATGGATAAATTCAAAGCAGGTGAAATTCACTTACTTATTGCCACAACGGTTATCGAAGTTGGTGTGGATGTACCCAACGCTAGTTTGATGGTTATTGAGAATCCTGAAAGACTAGGTTTAGCGCAACTACATCAGTTGAGAGGTCGTGTTGGTAGAGGATCTATCGCATCGCATTGTGTTTTAATGTATAAATCGCCTTTATCTAAAACAGCGACGAAAAGACTAGCGGTGTTAAGAGAAAGCAATGACGGTTTTGTCATTGCTGAAAAAGATCTAGAAATTCGTGGAGCGGGAGAGTTACTTGGTACACGCCAAACAGGATTGGCCATGCTAAAAATTGCTGATTTAGTTCGCGATGGTTATTTAATTCCTGACATAAAACAACAAGCGTATTTGCTCTCTCGTCAATACCCTGAATATACTCAACCTTTAATTCAACGATGGTTAGGTAATAAAGAACGATTCTCAAAAGCATAGTAGGCTACGAGATATTTCGTGAATCAAATTTTCGAACTACGAGTAGAGGTATAATCTTAAATGTTGGAATGCTGGAGCTTTTATACTTGTTGGGGCAAACTTGTTCAATATTTTAATGATTAAAAATAAAAGCGAATCCAAGCTCTCGCTTTCTATCTTTTAGGCATTCCCATCTGCCCACTTTCTTGTTCCATTTGCAGACAAAAGTGTCTAGGTTCTAACCCTTCTACAAAAACCCTAATTAATCTATTTTGTTTGATTCGATAAGTTCTTTAATCGGTTATGAGCGTCGCATATTAAAGGCGGACTTTATATTGCAGAGTTTTTTACGCCAACTTTGTAATTTGAAGAGAAGCCTTGAGAGTCGAGTTGTCGAGTTTCGAGCAAGATCAAGAGACAAGCCTGTTTTACCACCGAGATCACCGAGGCGCTGCGCTACACAAAGGAAGGGCGACAACAAGATATATTTTTTGTCGGTGAAAGGTGCAGCTTCTCAGTGTCTTCTGTGGTGGTAATTATTTTACTGCTACGGAAAAAAGCCGTTTCAAACTTAACGCTTTCACCTCTAAACTGATAGCTTAACTTTAGTATTTATGGTTAACGCATGTTGTTTAATCATATTGGCTAATTCAGGTTTACAAGAGCCGCATTTAGTTCCGCACTTAAGTGAACGCCCTAAATCATCGACACTATGACATCCTTGTTCGATGGCTGTTATTATTTTTTTCTCGCCTACTTTATAGCAACTGCAAACTTGCTTGCCTTGACAGAAATCTTCACTGGCTATTCCAAGTAATAAGGATTGAATAGTTGCAAACGAAATACTTTCTTGACTGAAAACGTGTGAAAGCCATTGTGATTCAATATCAAGCCAGTTATCTGAAAAGTATGCTAAAAAAGTTAGTTTTCCGGTACTTAAGCAAATAATATAGCTAGTCGATTTGTGATTAAAGTACATCCATTCACCTGATAAACCACTGACGTTTTTACACCATAGTAGTGGGTCATCAATTGATTCTTTCACCGCGACTTGATAATTTTTTCCGTAACTTGTCGTTGATTTAATCCAGAAATCAGCTGTTTGGGAAACCCTATATTGAAGGTTATTATTAATTAAATCAGTATGTACTGGCGACATTAAAGTCTTCTGTTCGATATTGGCATCAACAAAAGTATCAATATGGACATTTACATATGAACTATAGTTCATTTTCTTAACGGATATAGCACTTTGCTTGCTTTCTGCTTGCCCTGATATTGGGTCAACAATCGATTGGTATAACTCGCTAACGTTAGCATGAGAAGCAAACTCTTTATTCCAATGAATAGGCATGAAACATTCACCTAAGCGTTGGTTCTCATCTATTTTTGCATGCACAATAACTTGACCTGTTTTAGCTGTAACAGCGATTAAGTTATCATTTTGTATTGAACGTGTTCTCGCATCTTCAGGGTGAATATATAGATACGGTTTATCGGTATGAGCAGACAACTCTGCAGCTTTACCTGTGCGTGTCATTGTATGCCATTGGTCTCGTAAACGGCCGCTATTTAAAACTAAATCAAAACGTGTGCAAGGTTGCGTAATAGGTAATTGTGGTGTGATGGCTACAAACTGTGCTTTACCTGATGGCGTACTAAAGCGGCCATCAAAAAAGACTCTATTGGCATTTTCAGTATTTTTCTCTTTTACGGGCCATTGAATAGGGGAGAGTTCGTCATAATCTTTTTGGCTTAAGTTGCTCAAACCGGCTAAATTAAACTGTCGTTCATCATCGTTTTCAAAAGCAGATAATGCAGCATGTTCTTTAAAAATGTCACTAACATGGTTAAATTCAAATCCTGTAAAGCCCATCCTTTGAGCCACATCACAGATGATTTTCCAATCGTGTTTCGCCTGTCCTGCTGGGGGTAAAACATTTCGTTGTCTAGAAATACGTCTTTCAGAATTAGTGACTGTGCCGTTTTTTTCAAGCCAAGGTGTTGCGGGCAATTTTACATCGGCAAAATCTAAGGTATCGTTTGAATCGACGCAATCAGAAACGATCACTAATTCACATTGGCTTAATGCTTTTTTTATTTTTTCACGATGAGGTAAGCTAACCATGGGGTTAGTTGCCATTATCCAAACGGCTTTAATATCTCCTGAGGCCACTTTATCGAATAAGTCGACTGCTTTCGCACCTTGTTTTGTCGAAATGGTAGGAGATTGCCAAAAACGTTGGACTTTCTCTTGATGTTCAGGATTTTCTATATCCATATGGGCGGCAAGTTGATTTGCTAAACCGCCCACTTCACGACCACCCATGGCATTTGGTTGACCTGTAATGGAAAAAGGGCTGCAACCCTCTCGACCAATTTTACCGCTAGCTAAATGACAATTAATGATTGATTGACACTTATCAACACCGGAAGAAGATTGGTTAATGCCCATAGAGTAAAAGGTGACAGCTTTTTCTGCTTGACAAAAAGCCTTATAAACACTTTTAATCTCTTCAACAGGTAAGTCACAATACTGAGCAACTTCAGTAATCGTCCATTTTTTTACTGTTGCAATTGTTTCTTCAAAACCTTCACAATGTTGCTCAATGTAGTTATGGTCAATTCCTTCGTTTTCATCTAAATAGCAAAGTAATCCGCTAAAAAATGCAGCATCTGTCCCTGGTTTTATTGCTAAAAAATGATCTGCTAATTCACAAGTTGCGGTTTTTCTTGGATCAATAACCACCACCTTCATTGCCGGTTTAATCTTCTTTGCACGTTCTATACGTTGGTATAAAACAGGATGTGTCCACGCAGCATTTGAGCCTGTTAGTAGTAATAAATCGGTGCACTCTAGGTCTGTATAATCACAAGGTACAACATCTTCACCAAAGGCGCGTTTGTAAGCAGAAACAGCAGAGGACATGCAAAGGCGGGAATTTGTATCAATATTGCCAGAGCCGATATAACCTTTCATCAGCTTGTTAGCAACATAGTAATCCTCTGTTAATAGTTGCCCTGACACATAAAAAGCAACAGAATCTTTACCATGCTTTTTAATAACATCATTTAGTTTTGAAGCAACATAATCAGTAGCTTTATCCCAATTGACTGCCTTATTATTTATTTGAGGAACCAACAGGCGACCTGTTAAATCTGTTGTTTTGAGTAAGTTACTCCCCTTAACGCAGAGCTTACCAAAATTAGCTGGGTGGTCGATAGAACCTGTAATATTTGAAGCGATATTATCTTTGACCGAAATGTCGACCCCACAACCAACACCACAATAGGCGCAAGTGCTCTTTATTAATGAAGGTTGCTTTACCAGCATATTTGACGCAGACGTTGCAACTTTCATTGACTGCAAGGGTAATGAATTTTTCAACCTAAACTCCTATCTATATCAATCCAACTTGATGAAACGGGTATTACACAAGCTAAAGTAAACTAATAAAGTAGTTGTACTTCTTCATTTTCGATACGAACATCATAAATGGGAATCTGAACATCTTCTTGTAAACAGCGACCTGTTTTTAAAGAAAAGTGTTGCTTATACAGAGGCGAAGAAATAACAGGTTCGTTATCAATACAGCCTACAATGCCTCGATATAAAACATTGGCTTCACCAATGGGATCATAATTAGCCACGGCATAAATTTGTTCATCATTGATATCGTTTTGTGCATTTGGAATGTAAAAAATAGCGACTTGTTCTTCATAACCATCAGGCGTGTCTATTAATGCGCTAACGCCTGAATCTTTAACCAAATCAGTTTGTTCACAAATGGTATGCCAAGCTTTCTTGGACTTTTCTGCAAGTGTCATAGAATTTCTCCTTATGCTTCTTCGGTTAATTTGTCAGGAATGAAAGTAATAGCAATTTTTTCATCTTGTCTTGCGGGACGAATTTGTTCACGCTCAGTCACAAACTGAATATTGCTGTCTTTCTTATCTGTGTTAACAAAAGGTTTAAAGCGTTTCAATGCTTCTGGGTCTTCAATGGTTGTTTTCCATTCACATTGATAAGTACCAATAATAGAATTCATTTGTTGCTCTAACGATGCGTTAATTGATAAGCTGTCGTTAATAATAACGTCTTGTAAATAAGCTAAACCACCTTCCATATTTTCCAACCATGTTGAAGTACGCTGTAATCTATCGCCTGTTTGCACGTAAAACATTAAAATTCGGTCAACATATTTCACTAGTGTTTCATCATCTAAATCGGTGGCAAATAAGTCACCATGGCGTGGCTTCATTCCACCATTACCTGCAACGTATAAGTTCCAGCCATTATCTGTAGCAATTACTCCAATATCTTTGCCTTGTGCTTCAGCACATTCACGGGTACAGCCAGAAACACCAAATTTAATTTTATGCGGGGCTCGTAGACCTTTGTAACGATGTTCTAGATCAATTGCCGTACTCATACTGTCTTGCACACCGTATCTACACCAAGTTGAACCAACACAAGATTTTACAGTTCGTAAAGATTTTCCGTATGCATGTCCTGTTTCAAAGCCGGCTTCGACAAGCTCTTTCCAGATAGGGGGGAGTTGCTCTACACGCGCACCAAATAAATCGACACGAGCACCACCGGTAATTTTGGTATAAAGATTATATTTTTTGGCAACTTCGCCTAAAACGATTAGTTTGTCAGGCGTAATTTCACCACCTGCAATTCTAGGAACAACAGAATAAGTGCCATCTTTTTGCATGTTACCTAAATAGGTGTCGTTGGTATCTTGTAGTGCTAAATGTGGCTTTTTAAGGATGTAATCATTCCACATAGAGGCAAGTATAGAACCTGCAACGGGTTTACATATTTCACAACCTAAACCTCTGCCGTGCTTACTAATCAGTTCATCGAAGGTCTTAATTTTCTCTACGCTCACGATGTCGAAAATTTCTTGTCTTGAATAAGCAAAATGCTCACAAATATCTTTTTTAACTTCAACACCACGTTTTTCAAATTCGTTGTCAGCAACATTTTTAACCAGTGCTGCACAGCCTCCACAACCTGATCCTGCTTTAGTACAGCTTTTGATATCAGCTACGGTTGTTGCGCCATTATCAATTGAAGCAATAATGTCGCCTTTGGTGACGTTATGACATGAACATATAGTTGCATCATCTGGCAGGGCATCAACCCCTAGCGTAGGTTTATCTGCCGCCATAGGCAAAATAAGTGCTTCAGGGGCATCAGGTAATTCAATTTTATTTAACATGTATTGAAGTAGAGTGTCGTATTCGCTTGTGTCACCAATAAGAACAGCACCTAGTAGGTATTTTTTATCGGCTGAAACAACAATTTTTTTATAAACACCTTGCGGTTGATTTTCGTACGTATAGGTAAGTGCACCCTCTGTTTTGCCATGCGCATCGCCAATAGAGCCGACCTCAACGCCCATAAGTTTTAATTTGGTGCTCATGTCAGCACCTGTAAATTCAATTTTGTCTATGTCTAAAGTTATATTTTCATCAACTAAAGAAGCAATATGCTTTGATGTTACTTTTGCCATGGCATAGCCGGGGGCAACTAAGCCAAAAATACAGTTGTTCCAAAGAGCACACTCACCAATAGCGTAAATGTTTTCGTCTGAAGTTTGGCATTGATTATTAATTACAATACCGCCACGCTCACCTAATGTAAGATCAAATTCACGAGCTAAATTATCATAAGTACGGATGCCCGCTGAGAATAAAATCAGATCTGTCTCTAATTCACTTTCATCGCTAAAACATAACTTATAACGACATTTAACCCCTTTTTCTATGAGGTTTGTCGCTTTTGATGTATGTACTTGTACACCTAAGTTTTCAATTTTCTCTCTTAATAATCGGCCTCCGCCACTGTCTATTTGAACACCCATAAGTTGTGGTGCAAACTCAACAACATGGGTTTCTAGGCCTAACTGCTTAATCGCATTAGCCGCCTCTAAACCCAGTAAGCCACCACCAATAACAACACCCACTTTACTGACTTTAGCGCTGCTGGCTATTTCTTCTAAGTCATCAATGGTTCTATAAACTAAACAATGTGGCTGATCTTTTCCTGGAATAGGGGGAACAAAAGGATAAGAACCTGTTGCTAAAACCAGTTTGTCGTAAGAGTAAGTTTCACCTGATTCAGTAGTCACCGTTTTAGCCACTTTATCAATAACAGTCACTTTTGCATTGGTCTTAAAAATAACGCCTAATTCATCATAGTGAGAAGCTGAGGTCATCGCTAAATCATCAGCTGTTTTGCCGCTGAAAAACTCCGATAAATGTACCCTATCGTAAGCCAATCTTGACTCACCAGAAAGTACGGTAACTTGAACATTCAGATTTTTAGCCATTTCATCTACAAAGTGGTGCCCAACCATACCGTTACCGACTACGACAACATTTGTTTTAGTGGTTGTCTGTTTACCTAAACTCATAAGGATTCCCTACTTAAATTAAGTGGTTTCAATTAATATTTACTATCATTTTGGATAGTTAAATTTTATATAAGCAGATTAGAGCAAAGGTAGTGCCAATAAGTTTTATTAACTATATTATGAGGTTATGATTCTTTGTTTTTGTAAAAATAGAGAAATGCACTAGCTTGATGAATAGTTAGCACTTTAACAGTGCAATAAACAGCAACAAGAATAAATCGAGATAAAAATCTTGTCATAAAAAAGCCTTTGAATATTATTCAAAGGCTTTTCAAGAGAGAATTATTTAACAATGTTATAAAATTAGCTGGCGTTAGTCTATGTTCAAACGTTGTAAGTCACTTTTATTGGCTTAGTCAAATATTCATAAAAAACTCCTATAAGGATAATGGATAATAACCACCATAAACCAGAGTAATCAGTTTCGATGGGTTCTGATTGAGCTTGTTCCTCCAACTTCTGACCTGTTATTTGCTGTGTTGCTTGCGTTGGTGAGCTTTCTGTTGGAGCTACTTTAGCTAATGCATTCGCAAGTGCTTGTGAAAGAGGAGTTAAACCCAAACCTTGAGCTGTGGCATCAACCATAAGATAAAAAATAAAGCAGCAACACCCTTCCAAAATAAAATAGGATTCTTTTTCAATAATGGCTGACTTTTATACTCAAGTAAAGCTGACCCTTTTGGTTGAGTAAGCTGCATTGAAAACTCAGAATAAGCTTGAAATCGACTACTTGGATCAGCACTTGTTGCTTGGGAAAGCACCATGTCAATCCAGATAGGAAGGTCTTTTCGGTAATAATTGATGCTGCGGTATTGCCACTTAGCGTAGTATTTAGAGCGCTCAACGTATGAGATCTTGTTGTTGTATTGGTTGCCATGAAAATTAGAAAGCTGCATCGGTTTGTATGGGAGTTCGCCACAAAGCATTTCATAGGCAATAACACCTAGCGAGAATAAATCGCTTAGGTGATCAGCATGTAAAGTGAGTAATGTTTCGGGGGCAATATAGTTCAACGTACCTTGAGGGTGGGTTTCCTTAATGCCGTTTTTATCCTCTGCAAAAGAGGCAATAAGCGCTGTGCCATAATCAATCAGGAACACTTTACCATGCCTGTCTATCATGATGTTATCGGGTTTAAGATCTCTATGCACCACATCAAGGCGTTGAAAAGCGCGCAAAGCGAGAATAACTTGATCAATTATCTCTCTCACTTCAGCCAATGTAGGTTTGGGATTATCGCGCATCCATTGAATTAGCGTCTGCCCATCGATATG
Source organism: uncultured Colwellia sp. (assembly GCA_963933725.1). Taxonomy (GTDB): domain Bacteria; phylum Pseudomonadota; class Gammaproteobacteria; order Enterobacterales; family Alteromonadaceae; genus Colwellia. Next base: position 994 of record CAWVWK010000025.1, on the reverse strand, counting down.
GTCACAAACATGATAAAGAAATTGGCTACTTTCATTACCTTTTTTAATTTTCATTACATGAGGTGTATTTAACCTTTCTCCTAACCAGGCCTCACGTGCAAAACCTTGCAGGTAAATACTGTCTTGAGAGAAATTGTGTGAGGGAGTTTTTAGTACACAAGCTTCTTCATGCTGTGGATGTTTTGCTAAATATAGATGAGATCTTGCACTACTGTGGATGACTTTACAAATTTCATAATCATCGACTTTATTTCCTACGGATAAAGCAGGAAGTATCGCTTTATGTCGTAACTCTCGTTCAATTTCCACGAGAGCATTACTGGGCGTTGAATTAACCCTAAGTAGTAAACAGCTGACATTATCGGGGCTACCATTTTTTAAAGCTTGCTCGATAATTTTCTGAGAATAGGCTTCTAAGGTTTCATCATTTTTTTTTATAGGGTCAGGTGTTTCAAAAATGCCGTTTAATAACGTCTTAAATGAAGCAGGGTTTACAAAGTTGTGAACGCCATCACTAGTTAAAATAAAAATATCATCTGGCTGAACGGCCACTTCTTGCACGTCAACTTTTAAGAGCATGTCAGCACCAAGTGCGCGTGTTAATACACTGTTTTTTGCACTCGTTTTTTGCTGATGTTCGGTGGTTATTGCTTCTAAACTACTGTCTCGATAAAGGCTAATTCGTGTATCACCAACATGAAAAATATAGGCTGTGGATGACTTAATAATGATGGCAGAAAAAGTAGTGAGCCATTGTAAGGTGTAACCAGATTTCACATCAGGCTGTCCATTTAGCCATTGATTTAATCCTGAAAGTACTTTACTGGCTGATTTTTGCGTTGACCAAGTTGCAGGGGTTGCATAATAATCAGTAATGAACTGAGTTACAGAGATTTGGGCAGCTTCAGCAGCTCTGTTGGCAGTAGATACACCATCTGCGATTACGGCAACAACTCCCTTAGTCGAAAGGTGATCTGTTTCAGGAACTAAAGAA
>CAWVWK010000024.1:0-21837 GCA_963933725.1 uncultured Colwellia sp. | reverse complement strand
GGGCAATGTTCATCAGTATGGCAATTTACACCTATTTTTCAAAAGTCCTAAAAAAGGCCTGCTTGTTTAAAACGTTCTATTGGCCAAACATGACAAAAATAAAAGACATTTTGAAATTAGGCGTGCCTATTGCTTTGTCACTCTTGTTTGAAGTGAGCTTATTTGCTGTTGTTGCGCTGCTACTCGTTCCGTTTGGAGCACAGGTGGTTGCAAGCCACCAAATTGCCTTAAATTTTACCGGCTTAATATTTATGGTACCGCTAAGCTTAGCACTCGCGACTACAATAAAAGTAGGATATGCCATCGGAAATAACAATTTAAAAGAAGCGCGTGACTATACGTTTTATTCTATATGGCTTGGCTTATTACTTGCTGTTTTTACCGCTTTTTTATCTGTTGTTTTTAGAACGCAAATAGCCGGTATCTATACAGATGAACTCCCTGTCATTGAATTAGCCGCAAGTTTAATGCTCCTAGCAAGTTTGTATCAATTCTCTGACACCGTTCAAGTGGTCTCAGCCGGTGCACTTCGAGGCTATAAAGATACCCAATCTATTTTATACATTACCTTTGTTTCTTATTGGTTAGTTGGCTTAAGCACTGGCTTAATTTTAGGTATTACAGATTGGGTTATTGAGCCCATTGGTGCTTATGGCTTCTGGGTTGGATTCATAACAGGATTAACCGTTGCGGCTATTTTATTAGCATGGCGCTTAAAAATCATTCAAAATAGATTAGCCAATGCAAATTAATGACATTAATCACATTATTTTTGCTTTATTTACCTAAAACCGCTTGCATGCAAGTAAATTGATGGCTAACATACGCGTTATACAAATCGAAAGATTTGCTCGCTTAGCTCAGTTGGTTAGAGTACTTGCATGACATGCAAGGTGTCGCAGGTTCGAGTCCCGCAGCGAGCACCATATTTAGGCTTTTAAGCCCATAAAAAAACCGAAAAGTTATTTAGCTTTTCGGTTTTTTTGTTTCAGGTGATTAATTTCATCAACCCAGACATCATGCTTGTGGTTTATTTTGAACGTTAGGTAGTATGATGTAATGGAACACCAAAAAGCCTAGAAAACCATAAAGAGGTATAAACAGTATCACCAGTGCCCATACATATTTGCCTTTATTTGAAGTCCGTTTACTCATAAAAAGAATCGGCAAAATAAATAGAAGGAAAAATATTAAAAAAGGCGTTAGATATCAAAATCAAACATAATTTAAAGACGGTGGAGCTGTTTCCCCATATAAAGGCTTTATCTGCACGACAATGGTTATTAATAATTTTAGTCGTTTCATTTTTTCTCCATTGATTATTTTATACAGCAACTTCATTATCACTGTTTTTATAGAGTCCCCCCTCCTCAGAAAATTCAAGTTAATATCTTATTTTCAATACTTTACATAATTCATCACCATATCCATACCCCTAAGTAGTGTATTTAACTATCCACTCTTGCTGGTTCGAAGTAGAAAAATAGATATCTATCAATTAAGCTCCCTTCTCCCTTAACAGCTTATTTTCGGAATATCTTGCCATTTACTGGTATAGCGCGGTGAAAGAAAGTTTCGCCTCATGCCCCATTGCTCAACCAAACCTGCACTAGCTACTTCGACCGTGCCATTACCATAACGTTGATTAATATCATCATAGCATTTCATTAATTCAGGGTTATCAAGGTTTAAATTAAACATATCCTGTTGTTGAAACTTTCTGCTTTCAAGTTTTACTGCCCCAACGCCACAGCGATAAAAACGTACTCCCGCTAAGAATAAAGCATCGAATACGGCTGAAATAGCCGATGCAACATGTAAGGTATTATCCGTTGCGATAGTAAATTCATAGGTTTGCGCTTTTTTATAGTAGCTTTCATCATGGGGTGAGCTTGCCACAAAGATATACAAGCGCTTAATAAGCGCTCTTTGTTTGCGAACTTTTCTTGCAACGATACAGCCATGACTAACAAGTGCTGCTTTCAGGGCATGATATTGAGTAACGCGTTGTCCAAAGCTTCGGGTAGAGAAAACCTGATGTTGCGGGGCTTTTTCATCATCCCATGTTAAGCAAGGCATGCCGTTTAATTCATTAATCGTTCGCTCAACCGTAACACCAAATTGCGCTTTCATGGCTTTAGGTGACTGATTTGCCAGCTCCCACGCATTGCAAACGCCTAATATACTAAGTTTTTTTCCTAACCGACTACCTATTCCCCAAACATCCGTTAATGCCATACGAGAAAGAACTTCTTTACGTGAAGCGTTATCATCTATCACCGCAACGCCATCGTAGCCTGATAATTTTTTGGCTGCATGATTAGCCGCTTTTGCAAGGGTTGGTGTTAGACCAAAACCGACGCCTACAGGTAATCGCGTTTCTTTCCAAATAGCTTTTCTTATGGTGTGTCCGTATTCATGCCAACTACTGATCATGCGCTGATAACGATGAAAATGTAAGAAGGATTCATCTATCGAATAAATATATTGATTATCACCAAAACGTTGAATAATGTTCATCATTTTTTCACTTAAATCAGCATACAATTCGTAGTTTGAAGAACGTACTACTACATTATCCTTCGCTAACAGGGCTTGTACTTTAAAATAAGGAGAAAACTTCGGCACCCCCAGCTTTCTTGCAATAGGACAAACAGCACAAATACAGCCATCATTATTAGTTAGTACAACTAAAGGTTTGTTGCGCACGCTAGGATCAAATACCTTTTCTGCACTGGCATAAAAAGAGACAGCATCAACTAATGCAAACATGCCAAAAGCTCTGGTGCTTTATGGTGTAAACGGATAGAACGTGTAACAACCCCTTCTAGCTGGAAAGTGTCCTCTGGGTTTATTGATACAGGAGCAAAACCTTTCGAGGTCGATAGAGATGCAGATAATAATAACTTTGCTGATTTATCTAATACTTTACAAACAAAACCACCATTATAATTAGCGACAATAATATCACCGTGCTTTACCGTTAATGATCTATCTACAATCAATATATCGCCATCAAAAATACCGATTCCCTGCATAGAGTCACCCGAGGCTTGACCAATAAAAGTAGCATTGGGATGATTTATTAACAATTGATCTAACGAAAGTTGCAGCTCTTTATATTCTGCCGCTGGGCTTTCAAAGCCACTAATGCCAGCTTCGATCAAAATAGGGAATACTTTCATAATAAACTCAAATACTGTATAAAAAAACAGTATGCTTTAATTTTCTAAATTAGTCAACTTTTCTAGTGGAAGAAAAAGGAAACTAAACAGGGGTAGGAATATGAAATAAGTATTCCCTCTTTATTAATAAAGCGTTCGCTCTTTGTTTAGAAAATAAAAGGTTGCCTTGGCGCTTCCGCTATTATCAGTATATCCTTCTATTAATAAGATATGATCTTCTGAACCACTGTGTCGCTGGCTATACGTATTAATTCTTTATCATATTTGTTTAAGCTTGTCTTGTAAGAAATCAATAAAAGTTACAACACGTGTAGGCGTAAACTTCCTTGAAGGATAAACGGCGAAAATACTCGTATCTTGCCCTGAATATTCAGGAAGTATAATTTGTAGCTTTCCACGGGCAATGTCTTTGGCACAGTCAAAAGCTGACTTATAAATAACTCCTCGCCCACGTATCCCCCAGAGCCTAACTATATCACCGTCATTTGCAGACAAAGACCCTTTAATTTTGACATCTTCAGGGATGCCCTCTTTATAGAGTCGCCATACGGAATATAAGGTATCAAGACGATTAAACGTTATACAATTATGTTTGGTTAAATCTTTCAAAGAACTTATAGATGGATGTTGCTTAAGGTATTCAGGAGAGGCACATAATACTCGCTTAACATTTAAAAGTTTACGCGCTATTAAACTTGAGTCTTGCAATTCTCCATAGCGTATTACAATGTCTAATGTTTCTTGCTGGAAACTTTGCATTGCGTCAGAAACATGCAATTGAATTGTCATTTTAGGGTGCTTTATTTGAAAGTCATCAATAACATCCAACAGAAAATGACGACTAAAATCAGAAGCAACACCTACATGAACTATGCCCTCTAATGCCTGTTCGACATCTAGAAACTTTTGCTGTGTTTCACCCCATGTCTCTATAATTTTTTCTGCTAAAGGGATAAATGCTTCACCCTCTATGCTTAGCCTTATCGCTCGCGTTGAACGCTCAAACAAACGAGCATTAAGCTTTTTTTCCACCCGAGAAATAGCAGCTGAAGCAGCTTGAGGTGTAACACTCAATTGTCTTGCAACTTCACTAATATTGCCAATAGCTGCTACCCTAAGACAAAGATTTAAATCATCAATATTCATTTAACATCCTTCTTCACAATCTAATTTACAATATTATTTTGTAAGTATTGTAAATAACAGCGCTATTATCAAATAAATAAAATCGTCTATACTTTACATCAACTATTTACCCCCTAAAAATTTATAAAGAGATGATTATGACAAACACAATGAAAGCAGTTGCATTAAAAGAATATTTAGCCATCAATGAAGTTGAAAGTTTTCTTGATGTTGAACTACCTAAGCCACAAGCATCAGGTCATGATATTTTAGTCAAAGTAGATGCCACCAGTGTAAACCCTGTCGATACAAAAGTTCGCTCTGGTGTTTTAGGTAATGAGCCTGAAACTGAACCACGCGTTATTGGTTGGGATGCCGTTGGTATTGTTGAAAGTGTCGGTGAAGCAGTGACCTTATTTAAAGCAGGTGATAAAGTTTATTACGCAGGTGATATTACCCGTGCTGGTTCTAATAGCGAATTTCAATTAGTAGATGAACGCATTGTAGGCTTTGCTCCAAAAAGTTTAACGAATGCTGAAGCTGCTGCGATGCCATTAACAACAATTACTGCATATGAAGCGTTATTTGACCGTTTAGGTATTAACCCAGATGCCGATAATAGTAATAAAAGTATTTTAATTATTGGTGGTGCTGGTGGTGTGGGGTCAATTGCGATTCAATTAGCTAAGAAAATAGCAGGCCTAAAGGTCATCGCAACCGCTTCTAAGCAAGAGTCTATTGACTGGTGTTTAAACTTGGGCGCTGATTATACGATAAACCATAGAGAAGATATGAAGCAACAGTTAACAGAACTTGGCCTTACTTATACAGACTATATTTTCTGCCTAAATGACACTGAAGGGCATTTTGACAGCATGGTAGACATCATAAAACCACAAGGGAAAATAGCGACTATCGTTGAAACTAAAAACCCTCTAGACATCACTAAATTACAAGGCAAGTCGGCTACGTTCGTCTGGGAACTAATGTACACTCGTTCGCTTTTTCAAACAGAAGATATGATAGAGCAACACCATTTATTAAATAAAGTAGGAACTTGGTTTGATGAAGGAATAATTCGCCCAACGTTATGCGAGACGATTAAATCGATGAATGCAGATAGTTTGAAAAAGGCACATACCATGGTGGAATCAGGCCGTATGATAGGTAAAGTTGTTGTTGAATATTAATTGTCAGGAATACAAGCAATCAATTGATTTAAGCTATAGATAAAATAATCATATGTTAGCAACCTCTTGGCATATATTGGAACCATTGTAGCACAGTCTACTTACTCCAATACCGCTTAAGTTGCTTTGATTCAAGCTAAATATATACTCCACAATGAGGAAAAATTTAATGATTAATTTAACAGCAACCATACAAGCTAAAACAGGTGAGGCAAAGGTAATTAAATCTGCCCTACTTGATTTAGTAAAGCTAACACATCAAGAAGAAGATGTTATCCAGTATCAATTATTTATAGATGGTGAAGATGATCACTGTTTTTATATGATAGAGAAATGGGAATCCAAAGAAACTTTAGAAAAACACTTTGCTAGTGAACATTTTCAAAGCTTCCAACGTAAAAATGAGCAGCGTATTGCTCTGCTTAAACCAACCTTTATGGAGCCCATTGTATAAGTATGATGACATGTAATACTCGTTTCATTTAATAACGAAGTAGTTGGTGATTTAAGCAACTAGACATGATCACGTATTAAATGAGATTAGTATAATGTGTTAGGTAAAGCCATGTAATCCTTAAAAATTAATTATCTAGCGATTTTTTTCACTTGTTTTTTAATTAAGGCAATGGGTCGTGACTACGTCCTTATACAAATCAGCAAGCACCTTATACTCAAAAAGGAAAGACTTTCAATCCTTGTTGAACAGCCCAGCTCTAAAGACAGGTATCAAGCCATTTTTTAAACATTTTAAATTCTCTAATTTTAAAAATTTATCAGCATGGTAAGCCGAACTAAGTGAGTTAACCCAAGTTAAATTTGCAATATTTGCAAAACTATATTCCTCTCCTGCTAAATAGAGTCACATCGCTCCTAACTTAAAAATAGCGAAAGGTTTTTGTTCTGGCCCTTTTAAGTCAACTAAAACAGGGATTTTCTCATTAGGATTTATTTTAAAAAGTCAGCATCGAATTGTTATCCTTTCATAATATCAATGCGATGCGTTTCATAGCTCAAAGCTATTATTCAAGCGCAATTGCTACTTTCTGACCGCTTGGCGTAGCCAATGAATATAGAAGTAATGATTTAGGCGTGAACACCTCTGTTGGTATAGCTAAATCAATCGGTATACCTCATCCTCGTCAATCATGAGAAGTGCATAAGACAGCATTTTTTACATTAAACCAGATATTTAATAGCAAAATAAACTAAAGTGTAGTGGAGCTTTTTTGTTCAATCATATTTAGCTTTAGAAGTTGTATTTATTTTAAGGATTTGTAGAAAAGAGCAAACATTCAGCTTTTTAGAACAGGAATAAAAAACCTATTTAAATAGTTTATTACTATATAAATAGGTTTTTGGCTTTATTTAATATCTATTCAGATTTTTCAATCTTTACATCCATGTCATTAGCTACTGAGGTATTGCTCAATACTGCTGATACGGTCATTACAAAAACTGCAATAAGAACCGTAGTCAGATTTACTCCTCTAGAAGATGACTTTTTCATACGCTACCTATCAAGTTGTCGTTAATTTTTTTTATTTTGACTTCGTGACGACATTAATAAATTTATACGATCTAAAAAACAAAGACAACTATAAAATACACTCTTTCTCAAAAAAGTAATAAACATCCACTTTTGTCGTCAAAGAGTGACACAAATTTATGCTAGTCTATATATTTAAAGCGTTTAGGCATTGTTACTATATAAACTTGAATGATGATGTTTTTCATCATTTATTGTTTTTTTGATTGATTTCCACCTTAAATATGATGTAAAAACAGTCAAACTAAATAACGTAAGCAAAACATTAAAAATTTTGTTATTTTAAAACGTATAAAAGTTTCATAAATCAATAAAAAGTGTAAAAAATTAGGCGATTAAATGAAAAATTTATTGCCATGCCTTTTTTTTCATAAAAATACAAATATTCAATTGCCTAAACGCTTTATGTAAGCGAGAATAAGTGCCAATCAAATAATTTAACAATTAAATTGCACTATCTTTTCATAAGAATGCAAAAACTAAATCTATTTATCTGGAGTAAACTATGTCGTCTCGCCAAGAATTAGCGAATGCTATCCGTGTACTAAGTATGGATGCTGTTCAACAAGCCAACTCAGGTCACCCAGGAGCACCTATGGGAATGGCCGATATTGCTGAAGTATTATGGCGTGATTTTTTAGATCACAACCCTACTGACCCAAACTGGGTAAACAGAGATAGATTTGTATTATCAAACGGCCACGGCTCTATGCTTATTTATTCACTGCTTCATCTTACAGGTTATGATGTTTCAATGGATGATTTGAAAAACTTCCGTCAACTTCATTCTAAAACACCAGGTCATCCAGAGTATGGTTATACACCTGGTGTTGAAACAACCACGGGCCCACTAGGCTCTGGTATTTCTAATGCTGTTGGTATGGCGATTGCTGAAAAAACCTTAGCGGCACAATTTAACCAAGAAGGCCATGATATTGTTGACCACTTTACCTACTGTTTCTTAGGTGATGGTTGTTTAATGGAGGGGATTTCACATGAAGTATGTTCTTTAGCAGGTACCCTTGGTTTAGGTAAACTCATTAGTTTTTGGGATGACAACGGCATTTCAATTGACGGTGAAGTTGAAGGTTGGTTCACAGATAACACCCCTGCCCGTTTCGAAGCTTACGGTTGGCATGTTATCTCTGTAGATGGTCATGACTCAGAAGCAATTGCTAATGCAATTAAAGAGGCTAAATCGATTACAGACAAGCCTTCAATGATCTGCTGTAAAACGGTTATCGGTTTTGGCTCTCCTAATAAATCAGGTACGCATGATTGTCATGGCGCTCCCTTAGGTGCTGAAGAAATTGCCGCTACACGTAAATTCTTAAACTGGTCTCACGCTCCTTTTGAAATGCCTGAAGACGTTTATGCTCAGTGGAGCCAAAAAGAAAAAGGCGCAAGTAAGCAAAGTGCATGGAGCGCTAATTTTGAAGCTTATAAAGCAGCTTACCCTGAATTAGCAAGCGAATTTGAGCGCCGTGTTATCAACCAAGCATTGCCTGAGAATTTCGAACAAGTTGCCAATGACTTCATTCAATCTTGTCATGAAAAAGGTGACAACATAGCTTCACGTAAAGCATCCCAAAATGCCATTGAAGCCTTTGGTCCTGTGCTTCCTGAAATGCTAGGTGGCTCTGCTGATTTAGCAGGCTCTAACTTAACGCTTTGGTCTGGCTCTAAGGGCATTGAAACTGACGCAAGCGGTAACTACATCTTTTATGGTGTACGTGAGTTTGGTATGAGCGGTATCATGAATGGTATCTCTTTACATGGCGGCTTCATTAATTACGGCGCAACGTTCATGATGTTTATGGAATACGCGCGTAATGCTGTACGTATGTCTGCCTTAATGGGTATTCAAAATATCTTTGTCTATACACATGACTCTATCGGTCAAGGTGAAGATGGTCCTACGCATCAACCTATTGAACAATTAACTAACCTTAGAACCACACCAAACTTAACAACGTGGCGCCCTTGTGATGCAACTGAGTCTGCTGTTGCATGGAAAGCTGCGGTTCAAAACCAAAAAGCACCATCTGCGTTAGTGTTCTCCCGTCAAGGCTTACCTGCTATGACTCGTTCACAAGAGCAAGTTAGCTTAATTGAAAAAGGTGGTTATGTTCTTCAAGACTGTGAAGGAACAGCAGATGTTATTTTAATGGCTACCGGATCTGAAGTTGCGTTAGCTGTGAATTCAGCCAATGCACTTACTGAGCAAGGGATCAAGGTTCGTGTTGTGTCAATGCCATCAACCAATGTTTTCGATGCACAATCAAAAGATTACAAAGAGTCAGTTTTACCATCTAAGGTAACAAAACGTGTTGCAATTGAAGCCGCTCATGTCGATTTTTGGGCTAAATATGTTGGCTTCCAAGGTGACGTTGTAGGTATGACTACTTTTGGTGAGTCTGCACCGGGTAATGTATTACTAGACCACTTTGGTTTTAATGTTGAAAATGTTGTAAAAACTGTTAAACAATTAGATTAATAGAATAAAAGGCTTGTAAAAACGTGTTTCATGCACGTTTTTACTGCTATTCCCCCTACCCTCTATGAAAAAATATCATGCCAATTAATATCGCAATCAATGGATTTGGTCGAATCGGCCGCAGTATCGTAAGAGCGATATATGAACGTAATGAAAGCCACTTATTCAATCTTGTTGCTATTAACGATTTAGCTCCGATTGACGGTGTCATCCACTTACTAAAATATGACTCAACCCACGGTCGTTTTAAATTTGACGTTATTGAAGAGGACGGCAGTTTACGCATAGCTGATGATTTTGTTACTTTATCGCACGAAAAGTATCTCTCAAATATGCTATGGAAAAACCTCGATGTGGATGTAGTCCTTGACTGTACCGGCACATTTGGCAGTAAAGTCGATGGCGAGAAACATATTGAGCAAGGTGCTAAAAAAGTAATATTTTCGCAACCTGGAAGTAATGATGTAGATGCAACCATTATATATGGGGTTAACCACCAGCACCTTTTACAATCTGACAATGTTATTTCAAATGGCTCGTGTACCACAAATTGTATTGTACCTGTAATTCAGGTACTTGATGATGCGTTTGGTATTGAAAGCGGCACTATTACGACGATTCACTCGTCAATGCATGATCAGCAAGTTATAGACGCTTATCACCCTGACTTAAGACGTTCACGAGCAGCAAGTCAGTCAATTATTCCGGTTGATACCAAGCTTTCTAAAGGTATAGAGCGTATTTTACCTAAGTTTAGTGGTCGCTTTGAGGCGATAGCCGTAAGAGTACCGACAATCAATGTTACGGCGATGGACTTAAGTATTACGGTAAATAAAGACGTTTCCATAGAAAATATAAATCGGGCTATTGAGCAATCTGCTTCTTTACCTACAAACAAAGGTGGCTTAAAAGGTATTCTTGATTACACAGAAGCCCCTTTAGTTTCTGTTGATTTTAATCACGATCCTCATTCGTGTATTGTTGATGGTAATCAAACCCGCGTTAGTCACAAACGACTAGTGAAAATGCTGATTTGGTGTGACAACGAATGGGGTTTTGCCAACAGAATGTTAGATACAGCCCAAGAAATGGCAAAGCACTTACCCAGTAATTAACACTGGACTATACAGTTACACAGAAATAGTAATTTAATTTTTAAAAATATAATCGCCTAGAAAGCAGGCAAAACAAAATCATTGGAGATAGTCATGTCAATCATCAAAATGCCTGAGTTAGATCTTTCTAACCAACGTGTTCTCATTCGCGAAGATTTAAATGTTCCTGTTCAAGATGGAGAAATCACTTCAGATGCACGTTTACGTGCTGCGCTTCCTACCATTAAGCTTGCGTTAAATGCTGGTGCTAAAGTGATGGTAATGTCGCATTTAGGTCGTCCAACTGAAGGCGAATATAATAGTGAGTTTTCTTTAGCTCCTGTTGTTAACTACTTAAAAACGGCACTCGGCGTTCCTGTTACCTTGGCAAAAGAGTATCTTGACGGTGTTGAAGCGACATCCGGAGAAGTGGTTGTATTTGAAAATATTCGCTTTAATGTTGGCGAAAAGAAAAACGATGACCAATTAGCTAAAAAACTCGCAGCGCTTTGTGATGTATTTGTAATGGATGCTTTTGGAACAGCACACAGAGCACAAGCAAGTACCCATGGCATAGCAAAATTTGCTCCTATTGCCTGTGCTGGACCACTACTTATAGGTGAGTTAGATGCTTTAGCTAAAGCGATTGATAACCCAGCTAGACCATTAGTTGCTATTGTTGGTGGTTCAAAAGTTTCTACTAAACTGACTGTTTTAGACTCGCTTTCAAAAATTGCTGACACGCTAGTTGTTGGTGGTGGTATTTCAAATACCTTCGTTGCAGCAGCCGGAAATGAAGTAGGTAATTCTTTGTATGAAGCAGACTTAATACCTGAAGCAAAAAGGTTATGTGAACAAACAGAGGTTATCTACGCTGACGATGTTACCGTTACTCGAGATAGTTTTAGTGATTGGAAGCATAACTCAGAGGTAACAGTAAAAGCGGCGAGTGAAGTTCAACCTGAGGACGACATTATTGATTATGGACCTAAAACTGCGCAAAAAGTTGCAGATATAATTAAGTCAGCAGGTACTATTTTATGGAATGGCCCAGTGGGTGTTTTCGAAATCGATGCGTTTGCTAAAGGAACTGAAGTTGTGTCACATGCAATAGCGCAATCAGATGCTTTCTCTGTTGCTGGTGGTGGCGACACCTTAGCCGCTGTTGATAAATATAATATCAGTGAAAATGTATCTTATATCTCTACCGGTGGTGGCGCTTTCTTAGAGTTCTTAGAAGGAAAAGTACTTCCTGCTGTTGAGATTCTTGAACAACGTGCTAACAGCTAATAAACAACAGAATTTTGAGAGGGCGTTTACTGCAGGAACAGCAGTAAACGCCTTTTTTATTGTAAATTTTTTATTCATAAATCTCCTATAATATTGGTTCTTCATGCGAATACCAATGTCATTTAATATGTGATCATTTCTACTTGTTATAATCATCAACTACAGAAAATTCAGGAGCATATTGTCCTGAACAACTAGATAATTAAAAAATTCCTGTCTTTGGCAATTTTCTCTACGTATAAAGTTGAGCACATATGTAATGAAACGGGTATACCTTTATTCATAGTTATTCACTAACGGTTAATTATTTGTAACTACCAGTAAATTCTCACAAAAAAATCACGAAATAAAATCACTACTTTTACAAACTTTAACTGCTAATCCCCCTTTCTCTCTGATATAATCTTTAAAAATGAAAGTCTCATGAAAACTTTCACATCATCCTTCAAACTTATATTTAACACTAAATTATTATTACCTGGAGTAATTAAATGGCTTTAATTTCAATGCGTCAAATGCTTGATCACGCAGCTGAGTTTCAATATGGTATTCCCGCATTTAACGTAAATAACTTAGAACAAGTTCGCGCTATTATGATGGCCGCAGATGCAACAGATAGCCCAGTTATATTGCAAGCTTCTGCGGGCGCTCGTAGCTACGCCGGCGCTCCTTTTCTAAGACATTTAATTTTAGCTGCCATTGAAGAGTTCCCACATATTCCTGTTGTTATGCATCAAGATCACGGAACCTCAATGGAGGTCTGTCAACGCTCTATTCAGCTTGGTTTTTCTTCAGTAATGATGGACGGCTCGTTAATGGAAGACGGTAAAACACCAAGTAATTATGAATACAACGTAGATGTAACGCGTAGAACCGTTGATATTGCTCATGCTTGTGGTGTTTCTGTTGAAGGCGAACTTGGCTGTTTAGGTTCATTAGAAACCGGTATGGCTGGTGAAGAAGATGGTGTTGGAGCAGAAGGTATCTTAACAAAAGAGCAAATGCTAACTGATCCAGAAGAAGCAGCTGACTTTGTGCAAAAAACACAAGTCGACGCACTCGCGATAGCTTGCGGTACTTCTCATGGTGCTTATAAATTTACTCGTCCACCAACAGGCGATATTCTGGCTATAGACCGTATTAAAGCGATCCATAACCGTATTCCTAATACGCACCTTGTTATGCACGGCTCTTCATCTGTGCCACAAGATTGGTTAAAAGTTATTAATGGATTTGGTGGACAAATACCTGAAACCTACGGTGTTCCTGTAGAACAAATTCAAGAAGGCATTAAAAACGGCGTTCGTAAAATTAATATTGATACCGATTTACGTCTAGCTTCTACTGGTGCTATACGTCGTTTCTTAGCTGAAAACCCAAGTGAATTTGATCCAAGAAAGTTTTTAAAACCTTCTACACAAGCGATGTCTGATATTTGTAAGGCACGTTATGAAGCATTTAATACGGTAGGTAATGCAAGTAAAATTAAACCTATTAGCTTAGACACTATGTTTGATCTGTATAAATCAAATAGCTTAAAAGCCGTTATTAAATAGAATATTTATACCCCCTTTCACTTTTTAGGTTCATATACTTGCACCTAAAAAGTGCTCTCCTGTAATACTTTAACCTTTAATTACTCGCTTATTTCCTGTCAGTATTATTCTGTACTTTTCCTGTTTATTATTTTTCATTTTTAGGTATACTCTTCGCTCGATTTTCAACAGTCAGGGAGCGGACTATTGAAAGTAATTTTAATTTGATCTGCTAAGCTTCGCTTAGTTTTACCATTTTCCAGAGTACACAATGTTTTATATCTCCATTTTAAAAAAGACAATTACGGCTACACTTCTTTTCTCATGTTTTAGCCAAGCTCAAAGCTTCTCCAACTCAACTAATTCTCAATACTTCGAACAGTTAGATGGCAATAGTAAACTTTACGTTAGTAATCTATCAGCAAGTAGTCTGTATGCAAGCAACGGCACATCGGCTTCTCCAGAGGATATATTAACGAGTATTGAAAGCATCCCAACAGAAGATTTCGTAGAAGAATCACAACTTTTTGATCTTTCCTATACCGGCGCTGCTGAATTTGGATTTTTATATAAGTCCGGAAACAGTCAAACCGGCGACATGAAAGGTGCTATTGATTTTCGTATAGAAGAAGGTCAATGGCTTAGTCTTCTTAACTTCGATTTATTAATAAAGAAAGCAGATGTAGAAGACAGCATAACAGGTGAAAAACACTTCGAAACCACGGAAGAAAAGTGGTCTATAGTTTCTCAAACTAACTACACCTTAAATGAAGGTGAAAATCATTATATTTACGGCAACATTTTTTTAGAAGATAATACGGCAACTACCTACTCTAAGCAGAAATCTATTTCTGCTGGCTGGGGGAAATACTGGTATAAAAGCGCTGTAGCTTCTTTTTGGGCCGATATCGGCCCTGGTTATAAAACTGACATATTGAGAGAAACAGACATCCAATCTAGTAGAACTGAAAATACTTGGATTGTTCAAGCTCAGGCAGTATATTTAAGAAAACTGAGTGAATTTGTAGAATTTAAACAATTTCTCAGTAGTAAGTATGCTATTGCACAAGGACAAAATAGTATCTTAAAAGCTGAATCAACTGTTACAACGAAACTGATTTCAACTTTACAGCTTCGCTTTACATTTACTGTTGATTACAACTCAGAAGTTGAAGTAGACAAGAAACATACAGACACGCAAACTGCTGTTACGCTCGTTTATAGTTTCTAAGGCGCACTTGAAATTTAATAAAAGCTTCCACGTACAAATATCTTTTAGCGCTTAAACTAATCATTCATGCTATGTTGTCGATTGTGTTAAGAGCTTTTTTTGTTTGGCTTGCATAAGCAATAAAGCACCAAGTCCAAACAGAGAACTTAATGCCCACAATTGTATCCAAAGTCCTCTTACGCTATCAAAACTTGCACCCATTTGATTCACTTTTAAAAAAGCTTGAATTGCAGCAGTGGATGGAAATAAATTTGCAACAATATTAATAAATGTTGGCATATTCGAAACGGGCCAAATGAAGCCCGCTGAAAAAACAAGCGGTAACGAACTTAACAAAACGACAATGGTCGCCAATTCTTTTCTTGGAATGAGCAGCCCAATGATCACCCCAAGAAAGATAACTGAAAGTAAAAACGGTAGTAACAAGGCAAACAAATCCCCTATGTGAGCAAGACGATTAATGTGATAGTGATCAAAACTAAAACCTGCATAATACATAAATAGAAAACTATAAATAATCACCATAATAGATGCGCGAATAAATAAAACCTTCCATGCAGGGAAAATTAACCAATAGCATGTTAAACCATTTTTCTTGTCTTGTAGCTTTGTTTGCATTTCTTGCTCAAACTGCCCTGCTGTTACTAACCCCATAGCGATAAGCAAAGTTTGATGGAGTATTAAAATAAACACAGCCGGAACCACATAATTTACATAACTTAAACTGGCATTAAAGGTTGGTTTCATGTTTAACCTAATTGGGCTATAGGTTTTTATTTTATGCTGCATGTTCTCGCCAGCAATTACTGCTCTACTTATCTTTTTCGTGGTAGATAACATACCTGCAGACTTTATTACTCCCTCAAGTAATGTTCCATAGATAAGGAAGTATGAGGCGTCTGCTGCAATAGCAATTGTAGGGCTTTTATCAAGTAACGTATCCTTATAGAAATTTCGAGGGATCACCATAAAGCCACTTATAACACCATCAATTAAAAGCGCTTTAGCTTGGTCTATATTCTGTGGTTTGCGTTTGATGTTTACTTGTGGAGTAGCGTCAACCATAAGGACTAATTGTCGACTCATTTGGCTATTATCTAAGTCAACAACTGCGAAAGGTTGTTCTTTTGGCGTTTGATGGCTATACGGTAAGGGGTATAAATAAGAGTAAACTAGGACACCTAAAAACACCGTCATCATAATAGAGGCATTTGTAAAAGTAGCTTTTAATTCAGACATCAAGAGTCTACTCCAAGTCATGTTAGCTCCTCGGCTCTTTTAATAATACTTTTAGGAGCTGTTTTTACATCTTTTATTGTTTTTGAAGCTTGTTTATTAATTTTATTTTTTTGATATTTAATAGCAAACAACATCATAAAGAAGTATAGACAAAATGCTAATAAAAATAATAGATTGGATAGATTATTGATAAAAAAAGAGCCGTAATTAACTTGTTCTATTTGTAATTCAATATAATGGCTTACTGGTAAAATTGATCGCCAAATTTGTGCCAGTAAAGGCATATCTGTAACGGGAAATGTTATCCCCATAAAAGCAAACGCTGGCGCTGTTACCCCTGCAACAATACTCATCGCACGTGCGCCATCGAGTGAGGAAAAATAGAAAAAACCAGCCATACACGCACAGGCTAAAACAAATAGAAATTGTGAAAATAAAAGGATGAGCCAATTGCCATGCATTGGCCAGCTCAGTACGATATAAAACAGCATTAAGAAAAGTATGCCCTGAAACCAAAAAATAATAATATAAGGCGTTAGCATACCAACAAGTGTTTTACTCGAAAATTGAGACAGCCAAGTTATCAAACTATCCTTTGCTTGCTGCTCATTTTGTTCTTTCTTGAATTGATTGATTTTAAAAAGATGATGCTTCGAAGAGAAACTAAGAACAATAGTCGCCACGATAAAAATTTGCCAAACAGCTGGTACTGCCGCAGAAACAAGGAACTGACCATAGTGTGTGTTTTGATTGAACAAAGGCGAGACTTGCACACTAATCGGTTGAACTTGATTTATCGACCGTTGCACTTCTCCTTGCGTTTTCACAAGGTTTTGCAATGCTTCAATTGAGCCCACATAAGAGCTGTGCGCCTTAATAAAAGCGGAGTTCACCAGCTTACCTATTAAAATAAATTGGCTATTGTAAAAAATACTTACTTGAGGTGAATCGCCTCTTAACGTGTTTCTTTCAAGATCTTTAGGGATCACACTAATGGCATAAACATCGCCTTGTTTTAGTGCTTCACTGGCTTCTTTGAGTGAAGAATAATGCCTTAGTACGTTTAAGGTGGGACTCGTATTGTAATAACGAATTAAACCACGAGATAATTGCGTTTTATCGTTATCTACAATGCCAACCGATAGGTTAGTTGCGATACCAGCTGAAAATATAGCAAGTAAACTTACTGTTGAGATCAACGGTAACCATATTAGCAGGGCTTTTAACCAAGCATCCTGCATAATGAATTTAATTTCGGACTTGATAGCTGATTTAAAGATATCTGGTTTTGAAGCATCTGAGCGATTACTTTGCATCAGTTATTCTTCTATCGCTTCAATAAGAACGCTCATTCCAACTCTTAAAGACTCAATATGATCAATAGGGCGAGCCTCTACTTCAAAGGTTTTCATATCAAACCCTTGCGCTGTGTCTGTCGAACGCCATGTAGCAAAATCGCCCATTACCGCCACATGGCTTACCCTAAATGTAAACACCTCATTGCCAATTGCAGGGATTTTAACCTTTAATGTATTTCCTGTTTGAAATTTAGCTAACTTGTCTTCACGGATATGAAATATGGCCCAAGCCTCTTCCATATCAATAAGACTCACCACTGGAAAACCTGTAGGTGACAGCTCACCCGATTGAAGTAATATTTGGCTCACTTCACCTTGATGCCAACTCTCTATTTTAGTTTCAGCAAAATAAGCTTCAACTTCAGCAACAGCGCCTGCGGCCATTTTTTCTTTTTCTTCTGCTGCTAATTTTATTTCAGATCGGGCCCCTTCTTTTGCCATGGTATATAATTGAAAAGCTGAGCTTTCATTCAGTTTAGCCGCTTGGTACTTGGTATAAACTTCGTCACGATTTTGCAACGTTACAATCCCCTCTTTATATAAGTTTTGTAAACGTTTATAAGTTTTTGCCATCAAAGCAAGCGCTGCTTTTGCTTTTAACCATTGGTTTTTTGCAGCCGCTAATTCTTGCTCTCTTGCACCATTGTTAGCCTGCTCTGCCATTGCTCCTGCAGCTCGCTCTCCCGCCTTAGCTTGTTCTAATTTAGCTAAAATTTCAGGACTTCTTAAAGTAAAAACAAGATCGCCTCTTTCAACTTTATCACCTTTATTAACCAGTATTTTATCAATTCTTCCTGGAACCTTTGATGAAACACTATATTGCTGTGCTTCTATTTGACCTTGAATTATTTCTACCGGTTTTTCATAAGCTTTGAAGAGACTAAAAATAAGCCAAGAAATTAATATCAGTATAAATAGACCTATAAAAGTGTAACTTGCTTTAGATTGAACGTTACTCATTACTTCCCCTTTTTAATATTTAACGCTTTGTAGTCATTAAAGCTTTGCATCTCAGAGCTCAGTGCTAATAGCTTACAAAGCGATATAATATATTGATATTGTGCAAGGTGTCTTTGGGTCTTAATGCTAGCAATAAATAATTGAGCATCAATAACATCAAGTGATGTTGAAACCCCTTCTTTAAAAGCTTTTCCTTGTAACGTCAAATTTTGTTGTGCAAGCGTTAAACTTGAAGCCAAACCTTGATACTCTTCGATAGACTGGTTTGCTTCTTGGTACGTTTTCTCCACCAACACCGAAAGGTCTCGTTTTGCTTGCGCTATGAGGTAATCAACTTCTAATACATTGCTATGTGCTGCTTTAGATTTCCCATCGCGACCTGAAGTATCTAAAAGCTTTATACTTATACCTACTCCAACTTCCCAGTCAGGGGTAATCTTAGCCGCTAAGGTGTCATCTTCATAAAGGTTATAATTTCCGTAAAGGTATACATCTGGGTAATATTTCCCTTCTTCCACTTTAATTAAGCCCTTTGCTTGAGATTTTTTAGCGTTTAATATTTTTAAACCGGGATAAGATGCTAGTGTTTTATCATGATATTTTTTTACTTCGGGCAAGGTGTCATTGATAAAAAGGCTTGTTTTAGGAATAACATGGCTAGGTTGTTTAAGGATATGCGTCAGTGCTGTTTGAGCAATGTCAATATCTCTTGCAGACTTTCTCCTTTCTACTTTCGCTTTATCATAAGCAACTTGAGCTTTTAGCTCTTGTAAGTTGTTAATCTGTCCTTGCTCTTTTAATTTCGTCGCTGTCTTAAAATGAAGCTCTAAGCCCTCTTCCACTTGTAAGCGTGTTGCATAAACCTTTTGTGCCAACACGACTGAAAAATAATATTTTGCTAAGTCTTCAAATTTTGCCTGTTGTTCCATAAGTAATAACTGCTGTGCTTCGTCTTGTTTAGCCTCTGTGATATTACTCGCTCCTTCTAACCTCCACCCAGTAAAAACTGGCCAAAGGGCTCGAATAGAACTGTTAAAAACATCTTTCTCTGCGAGTGTAGAAGTATATAAATCATCAACAATAACAGACCCATTTAATCCCAAAACCTGATTTATATCATCACTAGGCATGCTGTCAATAATGTCTGAGGGTTTTACCTTTACATCTTCATCTAAGCGCGTGTAATTCGCTCCTAAGGTGATCGAGGGGAAATTGAGATCGGTCATTGCATCATGAATATGCTGAGCACTAATGATACCTTGCTGCTTAGCTGCTAACGCATCATTGGTTTTCAGAACAGTTTGCCATGCCTCACTAAAACTTAATGTTTGCGTTGCAAATACACTAAAAGACGTGATGAAAACCATATGTAATGATGCTTTTAAGACAAAAGATAACGTTATATATTTCATTAAGATAAATTTATTATTGGGTCAATATTTAATAGTTTAGTTGAGGACTTTGTATTATAAAAGGAATTATAGATGTAAAAGTGAGCAATAACTCAATGGAATTGATATTCAACTAGCTACACTTTCTTAAGGTGCAATGAACACTCTTAAGTATTAGACATAAAGTATTAGACATAAAAAAAGACGCTAAAAAGCGTCTTTGTTTATTGATTTGGTGGAGCTGGCGGGATTTGAACCCGCGTCCAAAAAGCCTACATCCTCGGTCCTACATGCTTAGTCGCTCATTTATTTAACCAATTAGACGCCAAGCGACAGGCTTCGTCATGGTGAGCTCGATACTATTTCGCGGTTCAGTCTCAAGCAAACTTCCCTCGCTAACCTATTTGGGGTGACCATCAATCCTCTAACCAATAGGTGAGATTTCAAGGTGATGGCTAGCCTAAGCGGCTAGTGCGAACGTTTCGTCGTTAGCAATTATAGTTTTGCGGCTTTTTACCAGGCCAACCGCCCCTGGGCATGCACCTTGGGTTTCGTGAATCTTGTCGAATCCTGAATCAGCCCCAAAGTTTTCTTTTTACATTTACTTTTGTATATAAATTAATACCACCTTGTCACCAAGTCAGTATTAATTGTTATATTAACCTTTTATAAAGCATTGGGCAAGTTATAAATATTATCATCTTAGGTTACATAAGGGCTGAAGCCATTTATCGTACTAAATTCGAACGACATCGTGTTTCTATTTAAACATTTCAAATAAAGGAAATTAAAATCTAGTGTATTGTTTTAATAAATTACTTTTTTATCTTCAGCAGCTATGATTTGTAAAATACATTTACTCATTAAAAACTGATACCGACTGTAACTCCATACACATTACCAGATTTGTTAGATGTACTACTGTCAAAGTAGCGCCTTATATAAGGGGAGATTGTAACTTTTTCTATAGGTATTTCGACACCTAACTCTGGGTAAAGTGCGACCTCATTTCTATTTTTACAGTTATCATCATCATCATAGTAACTATTTGAATCATCACATCCAACGCCTTGCCCAATAAATACTCCAACACCTAAATAGGGATTTATCTTTTGCCCGAAATGAACAAAGGCGAATGCGGAAAGGCCACCATATATTTCACTTTCTTCATTACCATTAGAATTGTGTCGTTTGCTTGAGTATAAAACACCACCAAGCTTTCCTCCGAAATAATCACTCTTCAACGTAGCAACAATTTCTGCACCTGCTCTATCTCCTTCAGGCTCATTAAAAAGACCTAGGGCAATTGAGTCATTATTTTTAGCTACTGAGTAACCGGATACAACCATTAAAAAACATAATATAAATTTCTGACTAAAAATTTTATTCATCAACGACACTAAGCTTAAAAAAAACAATGTCTTATACTATCACAAGCTTAATATGTAAAAAACTTAATTTTTTTATCTATTTTATTAAGTTATCTCTTAAGCCGAGTTCATCACCTTAAATTCACTAGTTGATAATTTTTGACATTCAGTGCAATGACAAGCGACTATCCATTTAAGTTTTCAAATAATTTAATAATTAACGACATTGACCAGCGTTTATTATTGAAAAAGTCGTATAGTTTGCTCAACTTTTGAAAAAAATTTATGCCGAATTCATGATGTAATAAACATATGACAAAAAAAATGCCAACCCAGATTAACGGGTTGGCATTTTTATTAAGTATTTAATGAGCGATATAATTACATAGCTAAAAAAATTACACTGCAGATGGTTCTTTTTCAGCAGCATCGTCTAAAGCTTCTTTTATGCTTAAACGAACACGGCCTTGTCTGTCAACTTCTAGTACTTTCACTTGTACTTCTTGACCTTCAGATAAAACGTCTGCTACGTTATTTACACGCTCTTGAGAGATTTGTGAAATATGAACTAAGCCATCTTTACCTGGTAATACGTTAACGAACGCACCGAAATCAACGATACGAACAACTTTACCTGTGTATAAAGTGCCCACTTCGATTTCAGCTGTAAGCGCTTTTATGCGGTTAATTGCATCTTCAGCTTGCTCACCAGACGTTGCAGCAATTTTAACTGTTCCGTCGTCTTCAATTTCAATCGTTGTACCTGTTTCTTCAGTAAGTTGGCGAATAGTAGCACCACCTTTACCGATAACGTCACGGATTTTAT
>CAWVWK010000023.1:0-21992 GCA_963933725.1 uncultured Colwellia sp. | reverse complement strand
ATATCTATTCAAAAATTAAAAAACCAAAATCATCAGGCTGATGAAAATTAAACGCAGAACATTTCTTCCAAGAAGCCCAGTGCGGATGGCTTGAATCTTCACTGCATTTAAAGGCATTCATTCTCCATGTACTACCGCTTAAAACTACATTAGCCGTCAGGCCAGTATATTTTTCGATAAGAGAGAAAGGTAAGTAAAACCCTAACTGCCATGTTGTCGGTTTAGTTATTTCAGGGAACACGCCTTCTGGCAAAGTTGAGCGCGTGATTATTTTCAAGCCATCGTCATTTGTTAATTTGCTAAAATCAACAAAGCCGTCTTCCGTTCGGGTAGCGTCATTTATACTGTAACAAAGCTTAGTACCATTCCCTGAAACTTCTAAATTCATATAGGTTGCATGCGGTTGGCCAGCAGGAATAGAATCAGGGGTCGGTTGAATAAACATCTCAACGCAACTGTCTTTGCACACCATGTCTTGAAATTGACTTTGCTGACAAAGCACATAATTATCTTGGGCATTGAATAAACCAAAAATACCGTCTTCGCTGTATTGTAATTTCAATTGGGTTACAGGACGGTGTTCAGAGCTTTCGGCTAAAAAATTGTCTATGGTTATAATGGAAATATCTTTCCATTGTGGAGCATTCCAATCCAGCTCTATATCTTGAGCTACTTTAGGGGCTTGAAGGTCATTCTTTACTTTTACAATAATATAAGTTGCCATACTTTCTTCTTCTAATTTAAATTGAAAACGATACAACAGTATGTTTTTGTCGACAAAGGACAGGTGCTAAATCTTAGGCTGATATTGCAATTAATATACGCTAACGTCAATGATAATGTTAGCGCTTGTTTTTAGGAACATAATTTAAAATGGAAACCGGTACTGTTTTTTTAACGGGGAACTCTGCAAATTCTTTACGTTTTATAATATGCCCTAAACGACTTTCAATAGCACAAAGATTTCTAAAGTTATCTTTCGACACAAAGGAAACAGCTTCTCCCGATGCACCTGCTCGGCCAGTACGACCAATGCGGTGGATATAGTCATCTACTTTATCGGGTAAGTCGTAATTTACAACACGTACTAACTCACCAATATCAAGCCCTCGCGCTGCAATACCTGTAGCAACCAAAAACTTAATATGGCCTGATTTGAAATCGTCTAATATTTTCTCTCGAACCGTTTGGGTGCGATCGCCATGAAGCGATTCGGCTTCAATACCTCGCTTAGCCAACTGGCTCACTAATTTTGCTGCACCGTGCTTAGTTTCAATAAAAATAAGCGCTTGCTGCCAAGGTTGTTCTTTTATTAAAAAACTTAATAGAGCCGATTTATTGGTCTTATCAACCGTGATAAGCCATTGATCAATTTCTTTATTTGTGGCTACTTTCGGGGCAATCGCTATTTCAGTGGCATTGCTTATAGTGCGTTTTGCTAAGCCTTTTACATCACTTGATAGGGTTGCAGAGAAAAGTAAGTTTTGTCTTTTTTCAGGAAGACGTTCAATAATTTTATTAATATCATCAATAAAACCCATATCGAGCATTCTGTCGGCTTCATCAAGTACAAGCGTATCTAGCTCATCGAAGTGAAGCGCCCGTTGATGAATCATATCAAGCAGTCTGCCAGGTGTTGCGACAACAATATCTACGCCCCAAATGAGACGTTGTCGGTGCGGTGCGTCGTCAACACCGCCATACATAGCAAGAGAACTTACCGATAAAAATTGACCATAATCAGCAATACTTTGTTCAACTTGTACAGCTAATTCGCGGGTTGGCGTTAAAATGAGTGCTCTAATGCGCTTACCACGAAGTTTGCGTTCAGGGATTTTGTATTGTATGTGTATTCTTTCCAGTATAGGTAATACAAAGCTTGCTGTTTTACCTGTGCCTGTTTGGGCTGCTGCAATAACATTTTTACCCGCTAAAACTAAAGGAATCGCTTTTTGTTGAATTTGGGTTGGTTTGTTATAACCTAAATGAGATATTGCTTTTAAAAGCGGCTCTGAAAGCCCGATTTGCGAAAATGACATGTAATGCCTCAAACATTGTTCAAGAAAGGAGATAAGCCGAATAAAATAGCGACTTTTGAAATAAGTTAAGCGTAATTATAACAGTTATTTTTAACGCTATACTGGCTAAATACTTTATTAACCACAAATAAAGAATGTTGAATCAGTGCTAGGTACACTAGACCACTTCGGATCTTATTATTTAAACAATCAAACGTCATCAAAAGCCTTTTAATTTACCCTTTACTTGTGATAAATCTTTATAACCTTTGTTATCAAGTAGCTGAGTAAGTTCATTATTTATAAGGGAAAAGCAATTTATACCTTCTCCTTGAGAACTAATCATGTAGGTTATTAATTTATGCCTTATTCTATAAGTCTAGATTCATTTTATGCTGACTATATAACCGCTCATACCTTGTTTTTTGCCTCAATAACTAGAGTCTAATCTTTAAACAATAATAACTTTATGTTTGTAGAATAAAAAAAATCGCAATACAGGAGCGTTAAATACTAGATTTCGACCTGTGCTTTTTATAGAATGCTAGCTCTTCTTAGTAGCATTAGCTCACTTGGATACAGCGCCCCCCTTCGGAAGGAGCGTTATAGAAATAGGAAGTTGTGAACTCTTTATTAATGTAGAGCTTTTACATGTAGAATGTTAGTGATTACTATCGCTTAATCTCTAATAAAAAGACCACCCGTAGCTCAGCTGGATAGAGCGTACGCCTCCGGAGCGTAAGGCCACAGGTTCGACTCCTGTCGGGTGGGCCACCCCTCAAACATTACCTTGAGACAATTTGGGGACTTTCAATATTCTCAACTCAAGGAAATCTAATGAAAAATCACATAGCAAAAAGACAGTTCCATTTTTTTCGCGAAGTTTGTATTAAATTCTCGTGAAACATTTAATTTGTTAAACCTAGATAAGTTCTCCCGTCACACAATTTAAAAGGGAAAATAGATGGCAAATTTTACACAAAGACTTAACAAGAAGTGGTAAGCAAAAATAAGACGCTAAGGAATCTCCCAAATATTAAAAACTTTTCTAAAAAACCGCTCGCATCACTTTTTGCTATGGCATTAGGTATGCTGACAATCTTAGTTGCTTCAGTGACATTGGCGATGCTGATGCAAATGAGAAGTTTTCTGCTCGTATTGTTTCAAACAGCTGTGACGTGCTTCTATATTATCTTTAAGACAATGGCATCAACAGCTATTC
This sequence comes from uncultured Colwellia sp., assembly GCA_963933725.1. GTDB lineage: Bacteria > Pseudomonadota > Gammaproteobacteria > Enterobacterales > Alteromonadaceae > Colwellia. Next base: position 18,752 of record CAWVWK010000023.1, on the reverse strand, counting down.
TTGAGAAAATAATTAAAAGCCAACAAGTTATAGGTATCGTAGATAAATTTATCGAGGCTTATGTTAACGATACAGGCATATTATCAATAAGCCTTGCTTTACCAAGGTAGGCTGCAACTAAAATAACAATATCCTTATCATTGGGTGCAGCTGGCGCTAACGTTTTAGCATGACAAAGATTAATATAGTCTACTTCCATACCCGCTTTTTCAATCGCTTCACTTGCTTGCATAACAAGCGCTGCATAATCTCTTGCTTGATTGCTATCTTTTAACCGATCACTTAGCCATTGCATGGTTTTATAAAGGTGAGGAGCGATAGCTATTTCTTCAGGTGTTAAATAACCGTTGCGTGAACTCATCGCAAGGCCTGAAGTTTCTCTGATAATTTCTACCGGAATAATTTTCACTGGCATGGATAAGTCTTCAACCATCGCCTCAATCACTTGAAGTTGTTGGTAATCCTTTGTGCCAAAACAAGCGACATCAGGCTGTACTAGGTTAAATAACTTACAAACTACGGTCGCTACACCTCGAAAATGTCCTGGTCTGCTAGCACCACAGTGCAATGAAGAAATATTAGGTACTTCCACATAGCTGTTATCGGTATAGCCTTTAGGGTAGATAATGTCTGCCGTTGGCGTAAAGAGTAAGTCTGTATCAACTTGCACTAAGTTGGCTTTGTCTTCAGCGAGGGTTTTAGGATAATTATCAATATCTTCACTTAAGCCAAACTGCATCGGGTTAACAAATATGCTAACTATTACCTTATCAGCGTGTTTGTGTGCTGCTTTTACCAAAGCAAGGTGTCCGTCGTGTAAATTGCCCATGGTAGGAACAAAAGCTATCGTTAAGTCTTGTAATTTCCATGCTTTTACTTGTGCACGTAGGTCTTTAATGTTGTCTATTGTTTTCATATACAGAAAAATCTTTGCTAAATGAGTTTATTAAAAAGTGAGCTTACTAAAATGCTCATTACTTACAAATGATATTATTTAAAAATGTGAGCTTCACCAGGGAAATTTCCATTAGATACTTCACTGATATACAGTTCAACGGCTTTTTTAATATCGCCGGTATCTTTAAGAAAGTTACGAGAAAATTTAGGCATGTAACTACAAGAAATACCTAAAGCGTCATGCATTACTAAAATTTGACCATCGGTATCTTTACCCGCTCCTATACCAATGGTTGGTATATTTACCGCTTCTGTAATGGCTTTACCTAAGCTTGCAGGAATACACTCTAATACTAATAACTGTGCACCTGCGGCCTCAAGTGCTTGCGCATCTTGTATCATTTGCTGCGCTTGCGCTTCTTGTCTACCTTGTACTTTAAAACCACCAAATACGTTTACAGACTGAGGTGTTAAGCCTAAATGAGCACAAACCGGAATACCACGCTCAACAAGAGCTTTTATGGTATCAATTAACCAAGCGCCACCTTCCATCTTTACCATACTAGCGCCAGATTGCATAAGCTTAGAGGCGTTAGTGAGTGCTTGCTCATTTGTCGCGTAAGTCATAAATGGCATATCACCAATAATAAGCGTATTTTCAACGCCGCGTCTTACACATTGTGTATGATAAGCCATATCCTCAATGTTCACCGGTAAGGTGTCGTCTTGTCCTTGCAAAACCATACCCAGTGAGTCACCGACTAAAATGGCATGAATGCCCGCTTGGTCGAACAGTTTTGAAAAACTTGCATCGTAAGCTGTAATGGTTGAAATTTTTTGACCTTGTTGTTTCATTTTCAACAAGGTAGCAGTAGTTATTTTTGACATGTTATTCTCATTAATAAGCGTATATCACGCAACTAATAGGGTTATGTAATGTAATGATAAGCACAGTGTTTTGAGTAATTACTCAAATTTTGCGTACTTTCTCATATTAATTATGAGACTGCAAATTTTGGCTTTAAATAAGCTTAGTTAAGATATTCTTTTAATACCATTGTGTTCGATAGATTGGCTTAAAAACTTTACACTATCGCCGTCAGGTAGAATAAATTCCTCTGTTATTTCTTCGAGAGGGAAAATAACAAATTCCCGTTCTTTGATGCCGTAATGTGGCAGAGTAAGTCTTTGTGTATCCATTACTAACTCACCAAAAAGCAAAATATCTAAATCTAAAATTCTTGCCCCCCAACGATTATCTTTACGCACTCTACCGGCTTGATTTTCAAAAGCCTGAAGTGTATCTAAAAGCTCTAGTGGGGCTAAATTTGTTTCAATACAGACGACAGCATTAACATAATCATCCTGGTCTTGAGGACCCATTGGCTTACTAATATACAGCGATGATGCTCTGATAAGCGTGATGTTTTCAGCTTGAGTAATTTGCGCTATAGCGTTTCTAACCTGTAATCTAGGGTTAGATAAATTACTACCTACACCAATATATACTTCAATTGGAGAAATATCTTGCATGTAATGATACTCGTAACTAAATATTAATTATCTGTTTTTGCTTTAGCTGGGCTTTTGCGTCGCTTTCTAGTGGGTCGTCTATTGCCATTGGTGCTTTTTATCGCTTTAACCATTTGTAGACGAGTTTCTGGTGAGACATTTTGGAAATCTGTCCACCACTTCGCTAACTCTACAAGAGACGGCGTTTGTTCTATTTCAGCACGCAACAATAAAAAGTCGTATCCTGCTCTAAATTTAGGATGTTCAAATGCCGTAAATGCACGTTTTCCATCTCGACGTGATAATTTATCTTGTAGTATCCAAATATCTTTCATTACGCCTTGAAAGCGCTTTGGAATTGAAATACTACGTTGTTGCTCAGGCATAATTTCGCTTAACGCAGCAAAAAAAGCATCTTGCGGAGGCAGCTGGGTACTTACATTTAATTGCTGTATATATTTTTGTAATGGGTACCAAAGCATAGCTGCAAATAAGAAGGCTGGTGTAACGCGCTGATCATTATTAATGCGTTTGTCTGTGTTGCGCATCGCTAATAAAATAAACTGCTCTAAAAGCTCATCATGTTGGTTTAGCGCTTGATCAACAGCCGGGAAGAAATATTGAAATAAATCATATTGGCGTAATAATTCGAAGTTAGCGAAGGCCTTGCCAGAAATAAACATTTTCAAGAATTCTTCAAACATACGTGCTGCTGGGATACTAGCCATTAAAGGAGCGAGCTCGTGGATGGGCTCACTTGTGGCTTTTTCTATGTTCATATCGAGCTTAGTGGCAAAGCGAATGGCGCGAAGCATACGTACGGGGTCTTCGCGATAACGTTTGTCAGGATCACCAATTAAACGAATAACACGATCATTAATATCTTGTATCCCATTTGCAAAATCAAATACTTCGAAATTTTTAGTGGAATAATATAAAGCGTTGATAGTGAAATCTCGGCGTTCAGCATCTTCTTCTATCGTGCCATAAATATTATCGCGCAATAACATGCCTTGATCATTTTGCTTGGAAGTCGTTTTATTGTTGGTTGGGGCACTCGAACCGTTTTCATGATGTCCACGAAAAGTCGCTACTTCGATAATTTCACGGCCGAAAACAATGTGAGCTAAGCGGAACCTTCTGCCGATAAGACGACAGTTTCGAAATAAGCCTTTAATTTCTTCAGGTGTTGCATTGGTAGCTATGTCAAAATCTTTTGGCTTTAAGCCAAGTAAAATATCACGTACTCCACCACCAACAAGATATGCGTCAAAACCACCTTTATTTAGGCGATATAGTACTTTAACTGCATTTGGACTAAGGAGTTGTCGTGATACAGGATGCTGTTCTCTTGAAAGAACAAGTGGTTCTTCAAATGTACTAATATTTTGATTTTTAGTCGTTTTTTTGTTGGTTTTCTTATTAAAAACCTTTTTACACAAGTTGATGACGCTTTTAATGATGACTGCCTTCTCTTATAGGATTTCAGAAAATTAACATGTTTTTATTGGCATGTTTTTAGGGTATTTCTGCATGTTTTATAAGTGGGCAATGATACAGTAAATAAATGAAAAAGAGAATGAAAAAGCAACGATATGCTATGAACATCGAATAAAGAGCAGAAAATCACATTGCGTTATGCACAGTGAAAATCAACAAGACGATATCAGGATTTCAGATTTTTTAGGGATTTTGTCGCGTAGCCAATGCTTTACAGCCCAATCAATAATTACCTCAACAGGCTCATCAACTAATGCTTTGTCAGGTTGCAGACCTAAAAACTTTAGCGCTTGAAAAAGGGCTGGTTGCGGAAGTGAATTATCGATAGGGGAGGCAGCATTTTGTTTACTAAGTTTAAACCCAGAAGAAGTAACGGCAAGTGGAATATGCCCATATTGTGGTGGCTTTTTAGAGAAAACTTTAAATAAAGTAAGTTGCCTTGCGGTGGGTTCGAGTAGATCACAACCCCGAATAACGTGATTAATATTTTGTGCTATATCATCAGCAACAACGGCAAGTTGATAAGCAAATAAGCCATCTTTACGATGAATAATAAAATCTTCTTCAGACAGGCGTTTATTGCAAGAAACATTACCCTGAAAAATATCATCGAATTGATAAATACCATATTGGTTAATTAATCTAATCGCATTATTTTTTGAATCTAGGTTAAGGTCTTTACATAAGCCGTTATATAACCCACCTTGCCCTTTGATAATTGCACGTGTGCACTGACAGGCATAGAGTAAATGGCGTTTTTTTAACTGGCTTAATAGGTCTAGATATAATTCAGATTGTTGGCTTTGGAAAGTAACGTCTTCATCCCAGTGCAAGCCAAATGCTTCTAGGGTTTTCAGGATTTTTTGACTAGCACCTACTTTTTCACGAGGTGGGTCAATATCTTCAATACGAACTAACCATTTCCCTGGTTGGCCTACTGAATTTATAGAGGATTTTGCGTCTAAGAAACTCGCAAGAGCGGCTATTAATGAGCCAAAATGAAGTAAACCAGAAGGAGAGGGGGCAAAGCGACCACGATATTGCTCATTTGTGGCTATGTTATTTGGTCGCTCGAATTGCATGCAGAGAAATTAGCCAGCCATTTGGCGTTCTTTAATTTCTGCTAATGTTTTACACTCAATACAAAGATCAGCAGTAGGTCGTGCTTCTAAACGACGGATACCAATTTCGATGTCACATGATTTACAGTAGCCAAAATCGTCATCTTCAATAAGCTGTAATGTTTTTTCAATTTTTTTGATGAGTTTGCGCTCTCTATCACGTGTACGAAGCTCAAGGCTGAATTCTTCTTCTTGCGCTGCTCTATCTACCGGATCTGGAAAGTTAGCGGCTTCATCTTGCATATGAGAAACGGTGCGATCTACTTCTTGACGAAGTTGGACACGCCATGCGTCTAAGATTTTTTTAAAATGCTCTTGTTGAGGTGCACCCATATATTCTTCATTTGGTTTTTCTTGATATGGTTCTACACCAGCTAATGCCAGAATACCCAATGCTTTATGCTTACCCTGTGGCATGCTTTTCTCCTAATGCGCCGCCTAAGCGACTTTATGTCTTTTACTGCTAAAATAAATCAAGACTTAAAAAATAATGGTAAATTCATTTTAAGGTTATTAAATAACGAACCTAATATGGTTCTTATTATTAAAAAATCAATGGATTAATGAAAATAAAATATAAATAACATTTAAACCAATAGCTTAAGTAAGATTTATTTTAATGGTAGCCAATTTTTACTTATGTTTAAAACCATTTTAGATAAAAAATAAGCAAGCTTTTTTATCAGGTTTAAAGCGCTTTAGTCAATCACTTTATAATATTTTTTCATTTAACAACATGTTTTCGGGTGAAATATTTCCCAAGTAAGCGTAAATCTCTACACCTTGTGCCTTAGCCTCATCAAAAAGTTCGCCATATTTTTTATCAAGATGAGATGCGGCTTTAACTGATTTTATACCTGTATGAAGAACTGCAAAAAGCAATACACTGCGAAACCCTAATTGCTTCATATGAATGAGTTCTCTAAGGTGCTTTTGCCCTCGCACCGTTGTGGTGTCAGGGAAGTAACCTTGGCCTTCAACGAGGCTTTCATCAAGTAAAGTGCAGCTTTTTACTTCAACATAGCAATCAACCTTATGCCCATCGCTAAGAAAAAAATCGATTTTACTGTTCTCATCACCGTATTTTACTTCTCGCTTTAACGACTGATAACCCTGTAACTCTTTAATGGTGCCGTCGTTTATCGCCATTTCTGTTAATTGGTTTGCTCGCGCGGTATTAACACAAATAAAGTGGTTTGCTGAGGTTTGGGTTATTTCCCAGCTCAGGCGGTATTTACGTTTTGGATTATCGTTAGGTAATAACCAAACAGTACCTCCTGGGGTTGCACAACCTGTCATTGCCCCTGTATTAGAGCAATAAACGGTGGTAATGCTGCCATCTTCTAAGATCACATCGGCTAAAAACCGCTTGTAACGCTTGATTAAAGTAGCTTTTATAAGTGGCTTTTCAAATTTCATTGTCGTGGTATCTAAAAATATGTATTGTGGAGAGGTTGTCTGAATTAACGACTCGTTTATAAATGTAATTAAAGCGAATGATACTAGTACTGAATACTTGCATGTAAAAGTAATTTTATCAAATGACTTTATAACTTATTGATTTATTGGTGTCTTTAGCTAAATCTTAGTATTTTAGCTTTAAAAATCATAATTAAATTAAATTAAATTAAATTTAATTTGTTAAAGTTTTGCCTATTGTTATTTTTCAAAGAACAATCGCAATTGCGGTGAGCTACTCAAGCTTGTTGTATCGATGTTAGAAATAAACTTGGGGTTTGCGGTTTAACGAAAAATAATAAAGCCAACAGACCCTTGTTATTATTTAAGTTACAATGCCATCATACCTTAAAAACTTACACGTTTGTTTATATGATGTCGACCTTTGCCTCATTACCTATTAACACGATAAAAGATGATTTTAGTCAACAACTTGCTCAGCATGATACGTTAATTTTATCGGCCCCACCTGGTGCTGGTAAGTCTACTTGTTTACCTTTATGGCTATTATTTTTCCCCTTTTTAAAAAATACTAAGATTTATTTATTACAGCCAAGACGTTTGGCGGTTAAAAATATAGCAACTTTTCTTGCCAGTCAGTTAAATGAAAAAGTAGGGGAGACGGTTGGTTATCGATTAAGAAATGAAGTGAAAACTTCTAAAAGCACAAAATTAGAGGTGATTACAGAAGGCATTTTAACGCAAATTATTCAAAATAATCCTGATCTTGAAAAGACATCGCTGGTAGTATTTGATGAGTTTCATGAGCGAAGTATTCATGGTGATTTTGCTTTTGCACTTACGCGAGATGTACAGCAAGGCTTGCGTGATGATTTAAAAATATTATTGATGTCAGCGACACTCGACATAGACTACCTTACGAAGGCATTACCTGATGCTAAGGTTATTACCAGTGAAGGGCGAAGCTATCCCATCACGTATTCATATAATCCCCCTAAGCAAAATCGCTATTGGCGAGATCACGCTATTGCAGTTATTAAAGAGCAAATGCTATCGCATAAAGGCTCTATTTTAGTGTTTTTACCTGGTGTTGCAGATATCAATTTTATTGCCAATGCTGTTTCGCAAAGCTGCCTTGATGATTTACTTTGTTGCCCTTTATACGGCGCTTTAACCTTAAAGCAACAGCAAGTTGCTATTCAACCTTGTGACAAAGGTATGAGAAAATTGGTACTCGCGACAAATATTGCCGAGACATCTTTAACCATTGAAGGTGTGAATATGGTGATAGATTGCGGCTTTGAAAAGGTGGCTGTTTATAACAATACCAGCTTAATTAATAAATTAACTCAGCAAGTTATCGCTAAAGACTCAGCCATTCAAAGAGCAGGAAGGGCGGGTCGTTTAATGCCTGGGCAATGTATTAGGCTGTATGCAAAAGATAATTTTGAACGCAGACCTGAGCAAGCAGTTAGTGACATTCAACAAACAGATCTTTTACCTACTTTGATTGAAGCGGCGCGTTGGGGAGTCTCTTCTTTAGCATCGCTCCCGCTTATTGAATTACCAGCCAGTATCAAAGAGAAGAAATCATGGCAGGAGCTAGAAAATTTAGGCATTGTTAATCAAGAGTATAAATTAACACAGCATGGTGAAAGCGTCGCTAAATTGCCTTGTCATCCACGTTTCGCTCATATGCTATTAAAAGCGCAAGAGATAAATCAAGAAACAGCGCTTTTAGGTTGCATTATAACCGCTTTGTTGGAAGAAAAAGATGTGTTCTCGAGTAAAAATAAAGGTGTTACTGTTGGTTGTAATATTGAACACAGAATCGAAAAAATAGTAGCAAGCTGGCAAAAAGCACATGGTGTTATGGCCAATATTATTAAACAAGCTATTTCGTTGGCTAAAAGTCTCGATGTATTAAAGGAAGAGCTATTTAAGAACGAACCTAACAGCAAGAAGCTTAGCAAGGACACTCACTCTATTGCTCAAACTATTACAAGCTCTATTACGCATGTTATTAATGAAGCAGTTTATGAATTGCCTATGAGCTTTACTGGCCTGCTTATCGCTTTTGCTTACCCTGAGCGACTTGCTAAATCTCGGCAAAAGGGCGGGCAATTTATTTGTGCCAATGGCAAAGGCGTTACCTTAAATGAAGAAGATGAATTAAGTACAGAAAGCTTCCTCGTTATTGCAGATATCATGCAAATAGAGAACTCTTCAAGTAATTCAAGTGCTAAGTTGCTAGTAAAGTTAGCAGCAAAAATAGAGATAGCTAAAATAGAGCAATATTTTACGTCACTGGTAATAGATAAAGAGCAAGCGTATATAGATGAAACGAGTGGCAGAATTAACGCAAAAAACACTAAAAAGATAGGTGCTGTAACCCTTCATGAATCACCGCTTGATAAAAAGCTCAGTGAATCTGCAGTAAGTGAAATGTGGTCAAGTTACGTGCTTAAAAAAGGGCTTAGTGCTTTAAATTGGCAAAAACAAGATAACGCTTTGTTAGCCAGATGGCGATGGCTAAATAGTGTCTATCCTCACTACGGGTTAACTGATGTGAGTGAAGAGGCTTTGTTGGCAACCTTAGATGATTGGTTTTCACCTTTTACAGGTGATATTAAATCGGTTGATAAACTCGGTAAGCTGGCTTTAGCGGATATGCTTTTAGGGTTGCTTAATTACCCGCAGATACAAATATTAAAGCAAGCCGCGCCCACCCATTTTATTGGGCCAACCGGACGACGATGCCCCATAACCTATAGTGAAAAGTCTTCTCCTAAAGTATCACTACCCATGCAAGAGTTGTATGGCGAAACGCAAACACCTAGTGTAGGAAAAGTTGATATAGCTTTGTTGGAAAACAAGCAACCTATCAGAAGTACTCCATTACTTATTGAGTTTTTATCTCCGGCACAACGTCCTATTCAGCTTACCCAGGATTTGCCTCAATTTTGGTCAGGTAGTTATAAAGCAGTACAAAAAGACATGAAAGCGCGATATCCTAAGCATTATTGGCCCGATAACCCAGAAAGTGCCAAGCCATTCAATAAAACCAAACGACATTTAAAAGATGTATAAATACATTGAAGTAGTAACGATTAATGACAAAAAATAAAAAAACGTCAACAGCTAAAGCCAAAGCAGCTAAAAATGCTAACACAATGGAAGTTGCCTCACAGTCTTGGCTACGCTGGTTTTTTATAACAGCTGCAAAGCTAGCTTTTGCTGTTTTTTGTGTATTAGCTATTTTCACTATTTATTTAGATGCCAAAGTGAAAAGAACCTTTGAAGGGCAACGCTGGCAAGTGCCCATTCAAGTTTATGGGCAAATACCTTTTTATCGAGTGGGTGAACGTATCCATGTCGATTTACTTAGTGAAGCGCTCGCTTTTAAGGGCTATCAAAAAGTTACTTTTATTGTAAAGCCAGGACAGTTTTCTTTATCACAAAATCGCATCGATATTTTCCGTCGAGACTTTGAATTTGCCGACAAAAACGATCATTCAGTAAATTATGCCGTTAAAATAAAAATCGAATTTTCAGAGCAAAAAATCACCAAAATCTTAAAAGATGAACTTAGTGTTTTTCAAGTTAAATTAGAGCCAGCATTATTATCACGTATGGTACAAGATAATAAAGAAGACCGTGTTTTATTAGGCTTAGAAAGAATACCCGAACAGTTTCTTGATACCTTATTATTAGTAGAAGACCGTGATTTTTATCATCATAAAGGTGTTTCACCTATTGGCATTTTAAGAGCGCTATTCAATAATTTAAAAGCAGGAAGAACAATTCAAGGGGGGAGTACTCTAACGCAACAATTGGTGAAAAATATGTTTTTAACCAACCAGCGTACCTTAAGCCGAAAAGTACAAGAAGCCATTATGGCGCTCATTTTAGAGGTACGTTATAGCAAAGACCAACTGCTAGAAGCTTACATGAACGAGGTTTATTTAGGACAGCATTTTGATAATGGTATTTACGGTTTTGGCTTGGCTTCGAAGTTTTATTTCAATCGAGATATTAAAGAGTTAACTAATGCACAAATGGCATTGCTGGTAGCATTGGTTAAAGGCCCTAGTTATTACGACCCTTGGCGACACCCGCAGCGTGCAATAGAGCGTCGAGATTTAGTCTTGCGACTTATGCTAGAACATAACTTTATTTCGAAAGCAGAGTATGAGCAAGCAGTAGAAGACGGCTTATCTATTAGAAAAACAAGACGCTTTGTAAATAAGTATTTTCCAAGTTACTTGCAATTAGTTAAAGCTGAATTACAGAAGCATTTAACAAAAAAAGAATTGGCTTCAGGTATTCGAGTTTTCACGGGGTTTTCTCATCAAATACAGCAAAATTTAGAACAAGCGGTAAGTAAGCAATTACCCCTCTTAGAAAAGAAATCGACTAGTGCAAAAAATTTACAAGTAGCTATGTTAGTTACAGATGTTGAAAGTGGTGAAATTAGAGCGCTGGTTGGGGATAAGCAAAAAGGTTATGCAGGTTTTAACAGGGCTTTATATGCTAAACGCTCAATTGGTTCACTTATAAAACCAGCAATCTATTTAGCTGCTTTAGAAAGGTACGAGCAGTTTAATTTTGCAACAATTATTGAAGACAAAGCGGTTACGATAAAGAATTCATCGGGTGATAAATGGCAACCTAAAAATTACGATGGAAAGTATCGTGGCCAAGTGCCTTTAATTGATGGCTTAGTGAACTCATTAAATATACCTTCTGTTAATTTAGGTATGGCACTAGGGCTTGAAAATGTTGTTAAATCGATACATTTACTCGGTTACGAAAAAGAAATTAACCCAAGACCGAGTATGCTTCTTGGCGCGTTAAATATGTCACCTTTCGAGATTAATCAAACCTATTTAACTTTGGCTAAACACGGGGAGTATCAAAAAAACCATAGTATTATAAAAATTGTTAATGCTGGCGGTGAAATTCTTTGGCAGTTTAATCCAGAACCAGAGCAAAGACTATCCCAAAATGGTGCTTATTTAATTGATTATGCTTTGAAACAAGTGGCTATTTCGGGAACGGCTAGATCGCTAAGTTGGCGTTTAAAAAAGGATGGTGTCGCAGGTAAAACAGGAACCAGTAATGACTTACGAGATAGTTGGTTTGTTGGATATGATAGCAAGCACCTTATAACAACTTGGTTAGGACACGATGATAATACACCCACCGGTTTAACAGGAAGTAGCGGGGCTTTAGTGTTGTTTAGTGATTTTATGAAGCGAAATGACGTGGTCCATAAATCCTATAGTAAACCATCAGGCGTGGAACAAGTTCTTTTTGAAAAAGCGACTGGTAATGCCGTCACTGAAAAGTGTAAAAATACGGTTAGATACCCTGCAATTTCTGCCGGTATAACACCTTCTGATAAGTGTTTAGAGAGTAAGTCGGTAATAGGTAATTGGTTTGATAAGGTGTTTGATGGTTAGAGGGAAAAGAAGCGCCGAGTTGAGAACAGGTCAATACACAAGAGTGTTTTACCCGCAGATGTGCAGCTGAGATAAAGCCCCAGTGAGGCAAAGAGGCGCTGCGCTAAACAGAAGAACAGCAACTGTACTTTGCAAGTATATTGATGAACTAGGGTAATAATCGAATTATTTTATTTAGAGAGGGATTTCAATATGTGTCTGTAATTTTTCAGGCGTGCTTAAAGCTTGCTAAAACCAAAAGTAAAAATTATCTGAAAAGTAGATAAAACTTAGCACGCAACAATCTTTCCGGAGTTAGCGTGCTGTTGTTTTGTTTTGTTCGCATTCTCTTTCTACCAGGACCGTTAAAATGTCATTTGAGAAATGGTTTAGTGATTAACCTTCAAAATTAACATTTACTCTTTTAACTGCGGCCATTTCAGCAATACTTACATCGCCAACTGCATCATCTAAATGAGCAGCTGTTTTATTCGCGCCTTGGCTTTGAGCATAAGAGGAAATATCTTGACCATTACAAGAAACTTTCATTGCAATTGTTTTTGAGCTTAAACGATGCGCCTTCTTGGCACTATGAAATTTATGTAACTTGTTCGTTGCTGAAGCTTTACACACGCTAACTAAAGCGGTTTCTATATAAGAGTCCATTGCTGCTTGTACAGGTGCTGTGAAAATTAAAGCTGTTGCAGAAGTAACTAGAGCGATTAAAGTCATTTTTGTTAATAACATGGTTTTCTCCAAAATTTTATGTTGTGTTTGTGATTTATATATTTATTTTTGTCGACCAATACATTTGGTTTACAACATAATAGTGGCTTATTTTTGGCTGAAAATTGTTAAGAAAGTCCCGTTGAATGTAACGAATAAAATTAATTTATATATATGTTTATGGTTTTATTTGTATGTTTCTTAGAGGTTTTTTGGTTTATGGTGTGTTGTGTTGGTGACATCAAAAGTTACATTTGACGGCTGTATGAAATATCTAAAGAGGAAAGATTTACACTTTATTTACGTTTAAAACATATTTTCTACGATATAAAACTTTTCATTCAGTAATTTTTGTATTTTTTTACATGTTTTAGAAAAGATTTTACTGGTTATGACATTTTTTCACGCTCTAAGAAGATAAATAATCACCATAAAAAAACGGCTTAAGCAATTATTGGTGTCGTAAACATCATTTACTTTTTTAGATAGCGTAGAATGTTTGTGCAATTAAAATGCAGAAAACTGTTTTTTTATACAGTTTTTTTAGATAGTATGGTATGGTTGAATAATATCTGAAACTGATAAGTTTGCTTGATTTTTAAATCTCAGGTTAGATATGTTTTTATTGCTTACTAGTTGTTATTAAGCATTTTTTTTCTTTCAATATATTTAAGGAACACTGATGGCCGTTGAAAGTCGATTTGTAGTTATTAGACAGGGTGTGGAGGCGAAAACGTTTATGGATAAGAAGTTAGCGGATGAATACGATAAAATGTTGGATATGGCTGATAACCTAGCAGACGTTTTTTCGAACTCATCGATTGAATTAAGCGATGGCATTGCTGAAGAACTAAGTATTTATTTAGCGCAAAATCGTGAAGAAGTCCTTGTAGCTTTACTTGCCAAAAAAGCGGCAAAGAAAGTAGCACCTAAAGCGATAGCAAAAGTAGAATCAAAACCTGAAACTGCTGAAGTGCCAGCAACGGAAGAAAAAGTAGATAAAGTAGCAAAGAAAACCCCAGCTAAAAAATCAAAACCAGCGTTAGCAAAAGCAAGTTAACAAAACAAGCTACTAGCAAGCAGCATGTGGTTATCAAATAAGGCATGATCGAATATAAAACGGTTAAAAGCCGTAAAAGAAAGACTATATCCCTTCAAATTAAGCACGGGTTAGTAACGGTTCGTGCTCCTTATTTTGTATCTTCGGCATTCATTGATGAGTTTATTACTGAAAAAACAGCTTGGATTAACAAAAAAATTAAAGAGCAACAAACCGTTGGGCAGGAAAATTGTAATTTTCTCGATGGCTCTATTATTTTATTCTCTGGCATAGAACATACGCTTAGTATAAAAAAAGATACAACCTCTGGCGTTACAAGAAAAGCTGAAAGCCGGCAGCTCATTATTACCTTAAGCCATCGCTTATATAAAAACATTTTACAAAAAAGTGAAAAAAATTCATCGACAGAGGCTATCTTAGTTGCTAAGCAAGTTAAAAAGCAATTGGCGGTATTCTTTAACGAGCAAATGAATGGTTACTTGGATGAACACCTCTCATCTATTGCAGAATATACTGGTCTTTATCCTAAAAGCTTTCATGTTAGGTTGTATAAATCAAGATGGGGCAGTTGTAATAGTAAAAAAGAACTGCAATTTAATTATTTGCTTATGATGGCCCCACCTTGGGTTATTAACTACGTGATTATTCATGAACTATGTCACCTTAAGTTTATGAATCATTCAGCAGATTTTTGGCAGCTTGTCTCTCAATTCTCACCCGATTATCGATTAGCGACACATTGGTTCAAAGAGCACCAAGCTAAATTGTACTGGCATTAGAACTCTAATCTCGAATTGCCATAAAAATGAATATCAATTCATTTTATTTGTAATTTTATTACATTTTTTTAATAAATCATTGACACTCTCTTCATAATAAGGCATTTTAACCACATGAATATTACAGCTAGCCACACCACCATGATTATTACCACCAGCATTCGAATTCGAATGGCGGTTGCCGGCTAACGTGTAAAAAATAATTTTATCGAAGCCCGTGACCTAATAAAGGATACGGGCTTTTTTTTTGCTTTTTATTTATTTAATTTTTGACAACATATAACAGGGTTTAACATGCGCGTACTTAAATTTGGCGGGTCATCTTTAGCTTCCGCACAGCGTTTCAAGCAAGTAGCTTCTATCATTAAAGAGAACAGTGAAAAGTATCCAGTAGCGGTAGTCGTTTCTGCACCACAAGGTGTGACAAACCATTTGGTGGCGATGGCTGAGAACCTTAATGATGAAGCAAAGCGGGTTACCGATTTAGGGCATTTTAAGCGTGCAATCTCTAATATTATTGAAGATCTCGAAAAAGATTTATCAGGTTTTAATGCTGAAAACTGTTTTGAAGCATTGAATACATATGAAAAACAATTGGGTACGTTCATGCAAGGGGTAACTATGTTATCTTATTGCCCAGATCACATTAGAGCGCGCATTATCAGTACGGGTGAACGCTTAAGTGTGGCAATACTTGATGCCGTTCTGCACTCTTCTGGTTTACAAGTATCATTGCTTTCGCCAGAGCTATTTTTATACACAAATGATTCGTCGCTGAACGCCGTTGCAGATATCGACGCATCAAAAGCACACTTTAAAGCGCAATATCAAAAATTAAATAACATTTCATTAATGCCTGGCTTTATAGGTGTTAGCGTGACAAAAGAAGGTAATGAACCACAAGTTACTACATTAGGTCGTAATGGTAGTGATTACTCTGCGGCGGTTTTAGCCGTTTGTATGGAAGCTCAGTGTTGTGAAATTTGGACAGATGTAGATGGTGTTTACAATGCCGATCCACGTATGATTAAAGAAGCTAAGTTACTTGATTACTTATCTTATCAAGAAGCGATGGAGCTTTCTTATTTCGGCGCAAGTGTATTACATCCTAAAACGATAGGACCTATTGCTCAACATCATATCGATTGTCTGATTAAAAATACCAGCAACCCATCAGCCCCAGGTACATTGATTTCAAATGAAAACGATGAAAAGAAATGTGTGAAAGCCATCTCAAATTTAGATGACTTAACTATGGTCAATGTTTCAGGACCAGGCATGAAAGGTATGGTTGGAATGGCGAGTCGCGTTTTTGCTACCATGAGCCGTGAAAATATTTCATTGGTACTTATTAGTCAGTCATCAAGTGAGTACTGTATCAGTTTTTGTATTCACTCAAGTGATGCAGCACGCGCAGAGAAAAGCTTAAAAGACACTTTTGAACTTGAGTTATTAAATGGATTACTTGAACCAATCTCTTTAAAAGGTGAGTTATCAATCGTTTCATTAGTAGGTGACGGTATGCATCATCAACGTGGTGTTGCAGCTAAGTTCTTTAGCTCTTTAGCTCAAGCAAGAGTAAATGTTGTTGCCATTGCGCAAGATTCTTCAGAGCGCAGTATCTCAGTGGTTATAGAGCAAAACAAATGTACTGCGGCGATGAAAATCAGTCATCAAAACTTTTTCTCTCACAAGCCAACTATTGATTTGTTTCTTGTTGGTTGTGGTGTGGTGGGTAGTGAGCTTATTGCGCAAATATCACGTCAGCAGGAAAGCTTAAAGGCACAAAACATAGCATTAACTGTTTACGGTATTGCCAACTCTAAGGGAATGGTCGTTAACCAAAACGGTATTAACCTAGAAAACTGGCAAGCAGAGATGGCACATGCCGCTGATAATAATAACGCTATATCGGTTAACGCAGAAAGTATTAAAGCCTTTGTTCGTGACAACCACCTTATCAACCCTGTCCTTGTAGATTCAACCTCAAACGAGTCGTTAGCAATGAGCTATGTTGACTATTTATCTGAAGGTTTCCATGTGGTTACGCCGAATAAAAAAGCTAATACAGATTCATGGGAATATTACCAAGCGCTGCGTAGCGCAGCACAATCAACAAATCGTCGTTTCCTATATGAAACAACGGTTGGTGCCGGTTTACCTGTAATAGATACGCTTCAAGGCTTAATTAAAGCAGGTGATCAATTGTCACGCTTTGAGGGCATTTTATCAGGGT
Organism: uncultured Colwellia sp.; assembly: GCA_963933725.1. Classification (GTDB taxonomy): domain Bacteria; phylum Pseudomonadota; class Gammaproteobacteria; order Enterobacterales; family Alteromonadaceae; genus Colwellia. Next base: position 2,058 of record CAWVWK010000023.1, on the reverse strand, counting down.
CTTTATCGTATATATTTGGTAAGCTAGACGAAGGCATGGATTTATCAGAAGCTACTGCTATTGCCAAAGAGAACGGCTTTACAGAGCCAGATCCTCGTGATGATTTAAGCGGATTAGATGTCGCACGTAAATTATTAATTATGGCGCGTGAGTCAGGTTTACAACTTGAACTAAGTGATATCAAAATAGATTCTGTTTTACCAGAAGGGTTCGATGACAGTGGTGATGTAGATACCTTTATGGATAACCTTAAAGCACTTGATGCACCTTTCCAAAAACGTATTGAAGCGTCAGCAGCTAAAGGCGAAGTATTACGTTACATTGGTAATATCATTGACGGGAAATGCCAAGTTTCTATTGAGTCAGTAGGGCCTAGTCATCCATTATTTAGCATAAAAGACGGTGAGAATGCCTTAGCAGTTCACAGTCGTTACTACCAGCCATTACCTTTCGTTTTACGAGGTTATGGTGCGGGTGCAGCGGTTACTGCAGCAGGTGTTTTTGGTGATATTTTAAGAACATTAGCTTGGGAACATCAACACTAAAGGAAGTTTCGAGTTAATAGTAACTAGCAGTATTGAATCAAAAAAGTTGCTAGTTACGAAGTTAATAAGTCATATAAGATGTATTACAACGACTAATGTATTAGTAGGAAATAAAATGCAAGAAGTAAACAGTGTATCGGTATTTGCTCCCGCTTCAATAGGAAACTTAAGTGTCGGCTTTGACGTACTTGGTTTGGCTGTTAAGCCTATTGATGGCACATTACTTGGTGATGTAGTTACTGTTGAGGGCGCCAAAGAAAATAGTTTAGAAGTGCTCGGTAGTTTCGCTGATAAGTTGCCTGCGAACAAAGAGGACAATATTGTCTGGTCTTGTTTGCAGTTGTTCAATCAAGAACTCGAAGCACTCCAGCAAAATATTACGCCAGTAAAAATGATTCTAGATAAAAAAATGCCGGTAGGTAGTGGTTTAGGATCAAGTGCCTGCTCCGTGGTTGCCGCTTTAGCTGGGTTGAATGCTTTTTATGATAAATACATAGGCTTTAGTTTCGATGAACGTCGCTTATTAAAAATGACTGGCGCTATGGAAGCACAAATAAGCGGCAGCTTGCACTATGATAATGTTGCTCCTTGTTTCTTAGGCGGCTTGCAGTTAATGGTGCCAGACAGTGAGATTATCTCTCGTAAACTACCTGATTTTAAAGATTGCTATTATGTAATGGCTTATCCAGGAATTGAAATATCTACCAAAATGGCTCGCGAAGTTTTACCACCTCAATACTCAAGAACTGATGTGATTACCTTTGGTCAAAACTTAGCAACTTTCGTTGATGGTTGTCATCGTCAGGATAAGCAACAAGCGTTCTCAGTGATTACCGATGTTATTGCAGAACCTTATAGAATCGATTTATTGCCAAAATTTGCACAAGCACATCAATATTTAATAGATGAAGGTGCGCTTGCCGCCGGTATTTCGGGTTCTGGACCAACACTTTTTTGTGTGAGTGATAATAAAGAACAAGCAGAAGGTTTTGCTCAATGGTTGAAAGAGCATTACCTGCAAACAGATTTAGGCTTTGTACATGTATGTAAAGCAGACAACGAAGGTGCGATAGAAGTTTAACAATGTTACGCACTTTAGAGCCTAACAATTAACGGCGCATTGCTAATGACAATGACCGCCACCAATGATATAAAACCTGAGAGCAGGTTAACGATAAAAATTTAGGAAGTAACGTGAAGTTTTATAATTTAAAAGAGAATGACGAACAGGTAAGCTTTGCCGGTGCGGTTAAGCAAGGTTTAGGTAAAAACCAAGGGTTGTTTTTCCCAACCGAAATGCCTAAATTTGATAATATCAGTGAGTTATTAGCACTGCCGCTTGTAGAGCGTAGTGTTAAAATTTTACACCCGTTTGTTGAAGAAGATTTATCTGTCGAAGCGTTAACGGACATTGTAACCGATGCTTTTAATTTCCCGGCTGTATTGCAGCCAATTAGTAGCGAGCGCGCTATTTTAGAGCTGTTTCACGGACCAACGTTGGAGTTCAAAGACT
>CAWVWK010000022.1:0-23383 GCA_963933725.1 uncultured Colwellia sp. | reverse complement strand
GGCCTACACTTTTATCCACAGAGCCTACCATTGCCGCATATCGAGGATTGTTTTGTTGCGTTTTATATTCAGATATACCATTTTTGCCTTGCTTTAAATCTGGCATATGAGTAGCGGTACTTGGCTCAATGCCCATCTTAGTTAATTTATCATGATAATATTTAGCTTCTTGGTCTTTGGCCTGTATTGGTGTGTGCACAGAGTAGTGTGAAAGAACTAACAAAAAAGGTTGATTTTGGTGGCGGTCAATAAAGCCTTCCGCTTCTGACGCTAATCGGTCTGTAATATAATCGCCTTTATTAGCTTTGATATGACCGAAGGTTGCTTGGCCATTTTTTGTTTTAGCTCCCCATGGATAAAAGTAACTATCTGGCAGGCCTGCAGAGCCTGCCAACATATTCTCATCAAAACCTTGATGCTCAGGCCAGCCTCCATCTTTTTTACCTAAATGCCATTTACCTATATAACCTGTTTTATAGCCTGACTGTTGAAGGTGCTCGGCAAAAGTTACCACCTTAGGCGGTAGTTTATGTTTGCGTTTTATTATCGGGTTGCCATTTCTTGCTGAATCTTGGCCACTTAACATTGATATCCTTGAAGGTACACACCGAGGGTGAGCTGAATAGGCGTTATCAAAGCGCATTCCATCTTGAGCAAGACCATCAATATTTGGCGTTTCGTATAACTCGCTACCAAAAATCGATAAGTCTTGCTTTCCCATATCATCAGAAAGTATAAAAACGATATTAGGTGCCTTGCTTGCTAATGGGGTTTCTTTTGTACTTTCTTCACTAGCTGCCAATGTGCTAAATGACATATGCAAAGCACTTAAGGTAAATAGTAATTGAATTTTTTTCATCACATACTCTCTGTATTATTCTTTTTATTGGTGGTCTGTTGATCTTTCAGTTTATAGCTCTGTTGCTCTTGAAAAAGAGGCTAAAATTAAAATTCAACAGACCCTATTAATTTAACGTTTAGTTTTTTAATTTTTAGCTTTTAATTCTTTCAATCGATGGTAAGCCAATTTAGGAGCCTGGGTTCTATCAAATAGCAAAGGATAGTTAGTACGACCTTTAATTGGGAAGTCATTCTTCCATGACTCATCATCTGACGTCCCCCACAACGAAACACGATCAATTTTATCGCTATGTTTTACATAGAGTTTAAAAACATCTTCATAACGTTTGGCTAACTTCTGTTCCATTTCAAGCGGCAAGCCTGTTTTATAAGGGTCGAGCTCTTCTCGATACTTATACTTATTGCCGATATCGGCATTACCATAATCTTCAATTTTCGGTAAAACATCTATTTCCAACTCGGTAATATGTACCCTTAAGCCAGCATTAGCGTAAGCTAAAATAGAGCGTTCTATTTCATCAAGTGATGGCCCATCAAGGTGTAAATGTGATTGCATACCTACCCCATCAATTTTTACACCTTTCTTTTTACAGCTCTTTATTACTTCTATAACACGTTGCTGCTTTTGCGGGTTATCCATACCATAATCGTTATAGATAAGTTGCGCTTTAGGATCGCTATTTGCAGCAAAGCGAAAGGCATGTTCGAAATAGTCTTCGCCAATTCCTTTATACCAATGGCTTTCTCTCCAATCGCCTTGTTTAAATGCCTCATTAACCACATCCCAAGTTTGTATCTTTCCTTGGTAACGGCCAACAAGCTGACTAATATGTTCTTCCATTATGTTTAGAAGTTGCTCACGAGGTAACATTTTTTGTTTGTGGTCGAAGAACACTTCATCTTGTATTTGGCTATGCCAAACCAACGCATGTCCAATCATGTGCATGTTATTGTTTAGTCCAAAATCTACAAATTTATCGGCTAAATTCCAGTGCCAAGTTTGTGAGTCTGGACGAAGCATTTCCCATTTAAAATCATTCTCTGCTGTAATGGCATTAAATTCTTTAGCAATTAACGCTAAACGACTTTCATTAAGGCCACTTAATGTCTCAGTACTGATTGCTGTACCGAATAGGAATTTATCGGCAAAGGTTTCCTTTAAACCTGACCCATCTACTGCTTCACTCATTAAGTGGGCCAAACTATACCGCGAAGACGACATCAGATACGCACTAAGTGCTAAAGAGCCTGTTCTGGTTAAAAACTTTCTACGGTTCATCTGATATTTTCCTTCTTTCAATTCGGCGAGACTTTATGGGCATACTTTATAGCTAGCAGTTCGTGAACACGCATCTAATTCAGTGGGTATACCTAAGTCACCCTGCTCTTTCATCCATCGCTTTAATTCTGCCATATGTTGTTGAATTATTTTTTCATACTCTGGATTTTGGGCTAGATTATTCATTTCAAACGGGTCATTAAGCACATCATAAAATTCAACTTCAGGACGGTTAAGGTAATACTGTACTCTTACTTTCGCCCACTCACTGCCCTGCCCTTGTTTTTGCTGCCAATCCCACAAGGTGCCTTTTTTATTTTTAAGTGCTGCAGAAGTTAAGTTACTGAATTCACTTTCATGCATTAAATTTAAAATCAGTTTATAGTTTTTACTTCGTACTGAACGAATGGGGTAGTCATTACCTTTAAGAACATTTCTGGTGGTATGAACACCATAAGTGTATTCTCGATGTTCTTGCTTTAACCCTTTTAAAACCGGCATAAAACTAATGCCGTCAATATTATCAGGCGCTTTACCTTGAGCGGCTTCAATTAAGGTGGGTACAACATCAACATATTGAATCATTGCATCCGTAATACTGCCCGCTTTAATTTTTGTTGGCCAGCGCATCATAAACGCTGTTTTTAACCCTGCATCATATGCCGTGTATTTGGCAAAAGGCATTTCACTACCTTGTTCACTGGTAAAGATGGTTAGGGTATTTGAGTAAACATTATGTCGTTTTAACACATCATCAACTAATCCAAATTCAGTATCTAAGTCTGTTATTTCTGCATAATAATTAACTAGGTTTTTTCTAAATTCTGGCGTGTCTACCATGAATTGAGGAATAGTTAACTTGTTAGCATCGTACAAAGAGGTGTCGCCACGATTCCATGGGCCATGTGAATTATTTGAGGCAACAATGATAAAAAATGGCTGTGTTTTATCTCGCTTAATAAATTCCTCTACACCGTCAATACCAAAGGTTGTGGAGCCTTGTGTTCCCCTTATATCTTCTCCAACAAACTCAAAAGGGTAAACCGATGCAGGAGCAATATGCTTTTTGCCTGCTAATGCAACTCTATAGCCTAGACTTTCGAAATAATGAACGACGCTTTTAGTGCCCTCTTTGGCAACCGAATGCTGTGGATAAGCCCCATTTTTTACTGGAAAAAGTCCTGTATAAAGCTGTTGTCGTGTAGGAGAACAAAGTGCGGTCGAAGTGAACGCTGAAGTAAATAGCATACTTTCTTCAGCAAACTTCATCAGATTAGGTGTTTTAGCGTTATGAGGCGTGTAATCATACATTCGATCGTAAGGCTCTATATCAAACCAGTTTGTATCGTCAGTTAAGAAAAGTACGATATTAGGCAAGTCATTATTTACCTTTAGTTCACTTACATTAGGCTGTGCAATACTTGCCATACTAAACATTAATGATATGCTAAATATTGCGGTTGTTATCCACCGATTCATGATAAGTCCTTCAAAAATAAACTGTGTAAATGATTCAAAAAATAAAATATTGCTGAATGTATTAAATGATACTAAACAATTATAGTCAACCTGACAATATGTTATTTCATTAAATTTTCAATATGACTATTCTGCTCAAAATGATGTAAATTACAAACGGCGAGTTCAGCTTTTTCATAATAAAACAAAAAATAAGGCTACTGCCCAATGGGCAATAGCCTTATTTAAATCAATAAACTTCGCGAAGTTAAGTTATCTCTTAAGCCACATCAGGCTAAATAAGATCCGCTTTAATCGAATTTGCTTAGTATTAAAATTAAAGTAATACCGACTAATCAGCCTTAAACTCTTTATGTCTATTAATTTGCATCTACAAATATCCACTTAGACCAACTGCCAACCTTGTCAGATAGCATAGTATCGTCACTACTATTACCCCAAAGGTTTGGCGTGCCCGTGTTATTTTCGCTATGGTGCTTATTAACAAGATAGAAATCTCCATCGCCTGCATAAACGAATGACCATTTTACATAGTCGCCCGAATTTGAGCTAGCAACCAAAGGTATCGTTGTCGCTTGACCTTTTAATCGCTTCCCTGTTGCTACATTTTCAATATAGAAAAAGCCATTACCCGCATCGACTTGAGTCCAACGAGTGTAGTCGCCTGTTTGTGTATTTGTAACAAGCACGGCATCATCCGTTACAGATTTCAACCAGTTTGCTAAGCCTTTATTTTCAATACGAAATACAGAAGGTATAACGGGCTCTTGTGTATTAAAGTCTTTTTCAAACGCACCAATACTCACCAAGCCATCAGTCCCTGGACGTACATTATCATTGATAAAATCATCGGTTGATGCATTAAGCTCTAGCCCAGCTGCAATTGCCGGTGAACTATCGGTAATTGCATAATCTGATACAAGCGCATTTTCTGCTACAACGCCACCAACAAACAGCGGATCTTGTTCCCAAATAGAGCCATTACCTTGTAACGTAGAGGCATTACAGTTGTAATATAAGTTATTGCTATAGGTGATGTTTGAACAACCTGGCTCGTCACACACCCTTCTCAAACAATTATTACCTCTTCCCCAAATAATATTATTTTCAACTATCGCTGTTGCGGCATTATTGACAGTAATACCTGACCAAGAAATATTACCATCTACTGGGTCTAACACTTTGGTAATACCATTTTTATAAACGGTATTATTAATAACTTTTCCACGATTCGATTTATGAAAAGTGATACCATTCATACCGTTAAAAGCTGCTACGTTATTCTCAAATACTGTCCAACCGTAGTCATAACCGGTACTTTGAGTGATATAAATGCCTTGTCCATCAACGATTTCATGAGAACTACAATCACCATAAGTAGGGTTTGTATTACCTGGTCCTGAAGAGTTTCCTTTGTAGAAAGCAACACGATTATAGTTGTGATGAACATAGTTGCGACGAACGATAATTTTGTCACCGTTGTTGGTATCAATACTGCGAGCATCAGCGATGGTAAGCGCACTTTCAGCTGCCGATGTATACCACGTGGTGTTATAAATTTCGTTACCTTCAATGGTGATATAGTCGCCGCCATTAACCCTTATCCCTGAAGCGGGCGCATCATGGACAACATTATTTAATATTTCGATATGATGGTTAACACCTCCCGAAGGCCAGAATGCGATTCCACGACCTTGATATTTTTTTATACGGCTATCTAAACAACGTACGTTAACATCTCTTGCTGTTGCAAGGTCAATGGATTGATTAGGACCGATAATTTCAAATCCTTTTATTCTTAAGTAACTAACGTTACCACCGATAATTCCACCTGACCCGTCAAATTCAATGATCGCTTTTTCATTGCCATAATTTTGTAATGTTACCCAAGCATTCTCTGTTCCGCTGTGGGCATTATTTAATTTCACTACACTATTGTTATCATCCCCCTCACCAAAACCTTCATTACGGTAAGTACCTGCCCTTACATGGACAGTATCTCCCGGTTGAACTTGGTTCATAGCATGTTGAATACTTAAAAAGGGCTGACTAATTTCGCCTGTATTTTCATCTGAACCACTTATCGATACATAATAATCTACTGCAGCAACTTTGGCTGCAGATACAAGAATATAAAGTGACAAGAATAATTTTATTATTTTCATTGTATTTTCCTCTTAAACTATTGAATTAATTTATTATTATTTATTATTTATTATTTATTAATTTATCGATTAGAGCGTCATAGAATCTAATCGATAGTCCTTATCACACTCCTTGGCTCTAAGTCGCGTTATTTGTTTAATAACACCACCAACACCTTAATGTAACTAAGACCATAACATAAAAATAAAATAATTGTACAATTTTTCGTCGGCTCACTTGGTGCAGACTAAAGATTAAGAGGGTTATTTAAAAGAAAGAATACAAAGATTATGATATGTTGAAGAGGATTCTAGTGCTGGGTGTTTCGATATGGTCTATCCTCACCATATCGAAATAGAACGACAGCACTAAATCTTACTTATAGGCATCTATAGTGATTATGCGACCATCGTCATCATGATGTAATTCAATCATTTTAACGCATCTCAAATGTGTTTGCCCTTTTGACAAAGTACTATCATGATAAAATAAATACCACTTATTTTGGTACTCAACAATAGAATGGTGTGTTGTCCAACCAAGAACAGGCTCTAACACAACGCCCTGATAGTAAAATGGACCATATGGTGAGGTACCCGTCGCATAAACAATCTTATGAGTATCGCCTGTCGAATAAGAAAAATAATATTTATCATTATATTTGTGTACCCAAGGGCCTTCAAAATAACGACGTTCTGTATCCCCTGCCTTAAGTGGTTTACCAAATTCGTCTAGCACAAGGATATCTTTTACCGGCTCGGCTAATGAACCCATATCAGCATTTAGTTTGGCCATTTTAGGTGTTAATGCTGGCTCATCTTCCGCAGGATAATTATCAACACCTGTAAAAGAGCTGTTTGTCCAAGCCTGTAACTGCCCTCCCCAAATACCACCAAAATAAAGGTAATGCTCACCTTTATCTGCAAAAACAGCTGGATCAATACTAAATGTATTTTCAATAGCGGCTTCATTTGGCACAAATGGACCTGCAGGACTGTCACTAACCGCAACGCCAATTCGAAAAACATCTTGATGATCTTTAGCTGGAAAGAACAAATAATATTTACCATCTCGGTAAGCAGCATCTGGAGCCCAAAGCTGTTGCTTCACCCAAGGAATATCTTCTACAGTAAGTGCTACACCGTGGTCTACAGCTGGCTCTCCAATGGTTGGTACAGAAAGTACATGATAATCTCGCATAGCAAAATGCTCACCGTCATCATTAAACTCTGCATCCGTTTCAATGTCATGAGAAGAGTAAACATAAATCTTACCTTCAAAGACATGCGCAGATGGATCTGCACTATACATATGGGTTACTAGCGGTGGATTTACAGATTGTAATTCCATCGCTCTTTGCATATCTTTTGCCTGCACTATCTCAACATCACTTTCTTGGCGCTGAGTTGAATCCATTTCTAGTTTTTCTGTCATTGTTGAGTTTTCCATTGATGTGTCTGAATTTACTGCGTCTAAATGTGTCATGAGAGAGTCCGTCATTCTAAAATCTATTGATTGGTGCGTCATTGGTGCTTAGGAGCACTTGATATAACATTTTTAATCAAGTGCTTCTCCAATGGAAAGTTAGCTTGCTCTTCTTTGCAGCAACTCACTCTCTATAACATGTTCTAGTGTCTTGTTTATTTCATAAGCCAATAGAGCAATAATGGAAATAATGAAAGGCAGTGCTGCTAATACACTTATCGAAAATTTTATACCCTGTGTTGTTTCATCCGTTTGAACATTCAACTCACTGTTATAACCGTAGTAAGCTAAAATAAGGGCAACAAGCGAACCACCGACACTCAAGCCAACTTTAAGACCGAATATCATTGCCGAAAATATAATGGCGGTTGCTCTGCGGTTATTCTTCCATTCAGAGTAGTCTGCAACATCAGCTATCATGGCCCATAAAAGTGGAATCGTTACACCGTAGAAAAAACCATGGATTATTTGTGTAATAAATACAGCTGAAATACTGGTAGATGAGTAGAAATTAAACAGCACTAATGTAAAGGCCGAAATACTTAAAGCAGCTGTAAATACATCTCTTTTACCATATTTGTCAGCCAACGGTTTAGAGATAAATATACCTACAATCATAAATAAAATACCACATGCATTAAATAAGCTAAAACCTGATGTTGCGGCATCTTTAGGCCATAAAAACTCATTTAACCCGACACTAACAAGTAAACTATTTAAGCTCGCAATAAAATTGTTAAAGCCTGTGCTTTCTAAAAACATTCCAACATGTTGGACACTTAAAAAGTTCTCAAAATAGTAAATTGTCATTCCGCCTTTAAGCGCTAAGGTGATGAATATTAAAATAGTTACTGAAAGAATAATTAGCCAAGGTCTATTATTTATTAAATCTAAGATGTCTTGCTTCACGCTAGATTTTTGCTCAACGCTTGGTACTACACGTTCTTTAGTTGTGATAAAAGTTATTAAGAAAAAGATAATGCCGACAATTGAAAAGACTGTCATTATTTTAGTAAAACCAATGGCTTTATCACCATCTCCTAGAATAATAACTAAGGGTAATAGTAATACTTGAATAACAAACTGGGCTACCATTACAGCAACAAAACGATAAGACGATAGACTATTTCGCTCTTTCATGCTGCCTGTTAAAACACCGCTTAGCGCGGCATAAGGTAAGTTATTTGCTGAATACATTAGCACTAAAAACACATAAGTTATTAGTGCATAGGTAACCTTGCCATTTTCTGAAAAATCAGGGGTACTAAAGGCTAATAAAGCTGATACGCCAAAAGGGATAGCTGTCCATAATATCCAAGGTCTAAACTTCCCCCACCTGGTTACAGTGCGATCTGCTATCACCCCCATAACAGGATTAAAAAATGCGCCAATCATGCCGCCTGTAAAAATAATGAATGCCGCTTTGGTAGCTGGAATGTTATATACGTCGGTATAAAAGAAAGCTAAAAAGGTCATCAGTGTTTGAAAGATCAAATTGGCCGCTAAATCACCTAAGCTATAGCCAACTTTCTCAGTAACAGATAAAGAAGTTTGATTATGATTCATGTTTAATCCAAGTAAATATTTGTTATTGTCATTTTTACCATAACCTATATTGTGTCAATAAAAACGATTTGTCAAACCTTAAAACATAAAATTATAGTGGGATGTAAAACCAATCAAGAAAATGAGCGAAGGAAATTGCGCTTAAAAATGATGAGTTATGGCACTTAACAAGGATAAATAGAAGAGCTGTTGCAGACAGCCATGCTCAAATAACACTTCGCTTAAATAGCGCTTCGTTTAAACCGCTTTTATTTAAACGGGCAGGTTAATACTCAAAAGTAAAACCAAACTCTTTGAGTTTTTCATAAACATGAATATCAAACCGATAAAGGCGTGCAGCCCTGTGTGCTACATTTTGTTGCTTTTCTTTACAGTCGATCAGTAAATTCATCTTCAATATTTTGCGTCTAAAATTAGGCTTATCTAACTTCTTATTCAAAATTGATTCGTAAATTTCTTGTAACTCTAATAAGGTGAATTTCTCTGCAAGCAAATTAAAACCTACAGGTTCATGCCTTACCTTATACTTAAGGTGTTCTATACCGGCTTCTATAATCTCTTTGTGGTCAAATACTAGTTCAGGGAGCTCATGTATATTAAACCATTGTACTTGAGTTGTTTGATTACTTAATGCTGAAAGTGTTTCATCATATCTCACCAAAGAGTAGTAAGCTATTGTAATTATACGACTTAATGGGTACCTTTGCACATTACCAAAAGCACCTAATTGATCAAGGTATAAGTTATCACTGCCTGTAATTTCCTTTACTACACGAGAAGCAGCCTGCTCTAAAGACTCATCTTTTTTTATCCAATGACCGACCAAGCCACACTGTTCTGCACCTAATCTTTCAGAATATTTAACTAATAAAATTTTCAATTTTCCTTCATGAACTGAGAAAATTAAATTATCAACCGTAATGTTTTTAATACTATTTTCTGGCAAAAACTTTTCTTCACCCATAGTGCTATTTAATAAAGACATTGTATTCCCTGTTATAAGGTTTTAATAAGATTCTTAGATTAGGTATTAGATAAGTTTTTAAAATAAATTTCTACAAAGAAACTAAAATTAAGATACCTAGCATTACAAATAGTCTAACCGACTAATTAAAATGATGAAAGTGTAAAATTATTTAGAAAAGAGAAATTGTCAATTTAAACAAGTAGGTGATTATAAGTTTATACCACTAATTTTACCTTAACTTCACTCACCTCACTGACATTGTCCAACCATGCGTACTTATAAAAAATATAACTTTAGCCTTCATCAAAGCATTAAAAATTAAGCGTAAACATCTTTATTAAACATGACTCAAATTCGGTTCTGTATCAATTTCGATCCAAATAGTTAATGTAGCTTACCTAAAGTAATATATCATAAAAAACAAAAAAAACTATAAAGTCTTTTTGACTATAAGCAGTTTGTAGTGTTAGACTCAAATTATAGCGATACAAATAAACTAAAAACGTCTAAAAATAAGCCTTACCTTTTTAGCTTTTGTAATTCGAGGATAAGTAGATGGTAAATAAAGAAATAGCAGATAAGCCAACAAGCCAATCTCTTCATAAAGAAAGAGGGAACTTCCCTTTTATTATTTTGATCAGTTGTGTGGCAACTATCGGTGGCTTTCTGTTTGGTTTTGACAGTGGTGTTATCAATGGCACCGTAAGTGGTTTACAAGTTGCTTTTAATGCTGACGATATCGGTACGGGCTTTAATGTTGCTTCCATGTTGTTAGGTTGTGCTGTTGGGGCTGCTGCCGCAGGTCGTTTAGCAGACCACTACGGCAGAAAGAGTATGCTTATTTTATCTGCTGTTCTGTTTATTGTTTCCGCTTGGGGCTCTGGTATCGCAACAGGCTCAATGGAATTTATTATTTACCGTATTATTGGTGGTCTTGCCGTTGGTGCTGCAAGCGTAATGACCCCAGCCTATATCACTGAAGTGGCTCCTGCAGCTTATCGAGGTAGGCTTTCATCTGTTCAACAAGTTGCGATTATTTCTGGCTTAACCGCTGCTTTTTTAAGTAATTACTTACTCGCTGATGTTTCTGGATCATCTCTCAATGTTTTTTGGTTGGGGTTTGAGACTTGGCGATGGATGTTTTGGGTGGAGCTTTTCCCTGCCATAATTTTTTTAATTGCATTGTGTTTTATTCCTGAAAGCCCTCGATTTGATATAGCAAAAGGTAATGAAGCCAAAGCATTAGCCATACTTAAAAAATTATATGGTGATAATGCAGGAAAAGAAAAGTCTATTGAAATTAAAAACTCTTTGTTATCACTTAACCAACTATCAATTAAACAGTTACCAACCAATCAGGTAGCATCTTCACAAAAGTCAAATAAAGGTTTAGCTGATTTAATTCACCCGACCACTAAAAAGGTGCCTTCACTCGTTTGGGTTGCCATTGGCTTAGCGGTTTTCCAACAGTTTATTGGTATTAATGTTGTATTTTATTACGGCGCTGTACTTTGGCAATCTGTTGGCTTCTCAGAAAATGATGCTTTGTTTATTAATACCGTTTCAGGAACCGCTAGCATTATGGCCTGCATCGCAGCCCTTTTACTTATTGATAAAATAGGCAGAAAACCTTTATTACTGATAGGCTCGGTTGGCATGAGCGTTACTTTAGCGTTAACCGCTTTCGCTTTTGCGACCAGCTCACTTAATGCAGAAGGCACGCTAACCTTAGGTGATTCAATGGGTACTTTAGCGTTAGTCGCTGCTAACCTTTATGTTATTTTCTTCAATCTCTCTTGGGGTCCTGTAATGTGGGTGATGCTAGGTGAAATGTTCCCAAATAGAGTTAGAGGTTCAGGTCTCGCTGTAGCAGGTTTCTTCCAATGGTTCAGTAATTTTATTATTACCATAAGCTTCCCTGTCTTACTTTCAACCATCGGTCTTGCTGGTGCATATGGCTTATACACCCTTTTTGCTATTGCCTCTATTGTCTTTGTTATCAAATATGTTTATGAAACGAAAGGCATTGAAATTGAAGCCATGCAAAAATTCTGGGACAACACAGAACAAACGAATGACGATAAGCAAAGCACATCAAAACTTTTAGATGTGCGTACATAAAATCGATACAACTAATAGAAACGAATAAAAGAGATAGTTTATGTATTTAGGCATTGATTTAGGCACCTCGGGTGTAAAAGTTATCATACTAGACGACAACGACTGCCTTATTGGGCAAGCAAGTGCGGCACTAGAGGTTTCAATTCCAAAACCTTTATGGTCTGAGCAAAATCCTCAACATTGGTGGCAAGCAACTAATGATGCGATGGCGTCGCTTAAGCGTAGTAACCCGCAAGAGCTTAAGGCTGTAAAAGCCATTGGTTTATCAGGTCAAATGCACGGTGCAACCTTGTTAGATGCAAATAATGAAGTCATACGACCGGCTATTTTGTGGAATGACGGACGCAGTCATCAGCAATGTATCGAGATAGAGGAAAGTGAACCTAGGTCTCGTGATATTACTGGAAATATCGCCATGCCAGGGTTTACAGCGCCTAAATTACTTTGGGTAAAACAAAATGAACCCGAGCTATTTTCACGTATTAGCAAAGTTTTATTACCAAAGGATTACCTGCGACTTTTAATGACAGGAGACTTTGCTTCTGACATGTCAGACAGTGCAGGTACACTTTGGTTAGATGTTAAAAACCGTCAGTGGTCTAAGGAAATGTTAGCGACAACAAGTCTTAATGAAAGCCATATGCCTACCTTATATGAAGGTAACCAAGTGACAGGCACCCTTAATGCTGATATTGCAGAAAAATGGGGTATGGAACCAGTTCCTGTTGCAGCAGGTGCTGGTGACAATGCCGCTGGTGCGGCGGGTATAGGTGTTATTAACCCAAATGAAGCTTTCTTATCTCTTGGTACTTCTGGGGTATATTTTGTGGCAAATGAAAGCTACTTACCCAATGCCGACGGCGCTTTACATACTTTTTGTCATTGTGTACCAAACACCTGGCATCAAATGTCGGTTATTTTAAGCGCCGCTAGCTGTTTATCTTGGGTGACAAAATTAACAGGTGCAAAGGATGAAGCAAGTTTACTTGAAGAAGTGGCTTGTGAAGATTTCAGCAAGCCCTGTTCGGTGATGTTTTTGCCTTATTTATCTGGAGAGCGTACCCCGCACAATAACCCAAATGCACAAGGTGTCTTTTTCGGCCTTACTCATAATACCTCACGCGCCGTGTTAGCACGAGCGGTATTAGAAGGCGTTGCTTTTGCCTTTGCCGATGGACAAAAAGTGTTATTAGAGGCCGGAACACAAATAGATCAAATATCTGTAATCGGTGGTGGTGCCCGTAGTGAGTTATGGGGAAAAATACTAGCAAGTGTACTTAATCAATCACTTATTTACCGTGAAGGCGGTGAAGTAGGCCCAGCATTTGGCGCAGCGCGTTTAGCAAGAATGGCGTTAACCGGTGAGTCTCCTGAGCAAGTTTGTTTGCCGGGTAAGGTTAAGCATACCATAGACGCGGATCGACAAATGTCTGAATACTATCAAGCTCAATACCAAAAATACCAAGCTTTATATAAGAGCGTGGCTGAACATTTTTAATCGAAAAAGAACAAAATAAAATCAAACATTAATTTAATATCTACTGTGAAATGGAGAATATCATGACAGAACAATTTTTTAACAACGTAAACAAAATACAATTTGAAGGTGCAAACAGCACTAACCCTTTCGCTTTTCGTTACTATGATGAAAACCAAGTTGTTATGGGTAAAACCATGAAAGAGCATTTACGCTTTGCGGCTTGTTATTGGCATAATTTTTGTTGGACTGGCTCTGATATTTTTGGTGCTGGAACTTTTGAACGTCCTTGGATTCAACCGACAGGAAACCAACTACAATTTGCTGAACAAAAAGCTAAAGTTGCGTTTGAGTTTTTCGAGAAATTAGGTGTTCCTTATTTCTGTTTTCACGATGCCGATATTGCACCTGAAGGAAATTCATTAAAAGAATTCCATTCAAACGTTAACCATATTGCTGATATCTTCGAAAAAGAAATGTCACGTACTGGTGTTCAACTTTTATGGGGCACAGCAAACTTATTCTCTAACCCACGTTTTTGTGCTGGTGGTTCAACTAACCCAGATCCGCAATTATTTGCTTATGCTGCAGCACAAGTTAAACACGCGATGGATGTAAC
Organism: uncultured Colwellia sp.; assembly: GCA_963933725.1. Lineage (GTDB taxonomy): Bacteria > Pseudomonadota > Gammaproteobacteria > Enterobacterales > Alteromonadaceae > Colwellia. Next base: position 9,384 of record CAWVWK010000022.1, on the reverse strand, counting down.
ACACCGTTTAGGTGGCGAGAACTATGTTTTATGGGGTGGTCGCGAAGGTTATGACTCTCTACTTAATACCGACTTAAAACAAGAAGGTGAGCAGTACGCTCGCTTTTTGAAAATGGTTATCGAGCATAAACATAAAATTGGCTTTAAAGGTACTTTGTTAATAGAGCCTAAACCTCAAGAGCCAACTAAACATCAGTATGATTATGATACAGCGACTGTATCAGGCTTTTTACATAAGCACGGTATCCATGATGAAGTGAAAGTAAATATTGAAGCTAACCACGCAACATTAGCAGGCCATAGTTTCCATCATGAAATTGCAACAGCTTGTGCAGAAGGTATTATGGGTAGCGTTGATGCTAACCGTGGTGACATGCAAAATGGTTGGGATACAGATCAGTTCCCTAACGATGTCGCTGAATGTACTTTAGTCATGTATGAAATCTTAAAAGCAGGTGGTTTAACAACTGGTGGCTTTAATTTTGATACTAAATTACGTCGTCAATCTTGTGAACGTGACGATTTATTTATTGGCCATATTGGTGGAATGGACACCATGGCTAAGTCATTACTTAATGCGGCTAAATTAATAGAAGATGCACCGCTTTCAGATTTTGTTGCTAAACGCTATGCTGGCTGGCAAGACACGCTTGGTCAAAGTATTTTATCTGGTGGTCAAAGTTTAGAAAGCTTATCTAAGCTTGTATTAGACGAAAACATCGACCCTAAACAAGTATCAGGTCGCCAAGAGCTACTTGAAAACATTATTAACCGTTACGTTTAATTCGGTTACGGTTAATACCCATACAATAAATAAAAGGACGCCTGCGATAAGTAAATATAAAGGTGCTTAGCGCAGGCATAAATAACAATGAATTTATTAGAACAGCTGAAAAAAGTAACCACCGTTGTTGCAGATAGCGGTGACGTTGACTCCATTAAAGCATTAAATCCTACCGACGCAACAACAAATCCTTCTCTCATTTTACAAGCTGCTAAGCTTCCTCAGTATCAACATTTGATCACACAAGCGATAGAAAAAGCAGGTGATAATATTGATGATATTTGTGACCAGTTGATTGTAAATTTTGGTTGCGAAATACTCAAACATGTTCCTGGGCGTATATCCTCAGAAGTTGATGCTCGACTTTCTTTTGATACTCAAGCGAGCATTGAAAAGGGTCGTAAACTTATCAACCTTTATCAACAAGCGGGTATTGATAAGAGTCGTGTACTGATTAAACTTGCTTCAACTTGGCAAGGTATTAAAGCAGCCGAGCAATTAGAGCAAGAAGGCATTGCTTGTAATCTCACGTTACTGTTTTCAAAAGCGCAAGCAATTGCCTGTGCTGAAGCTAACGTTACCTTAATCTCTCCTTTTGTTGGACGTATTCTTGATTGGTACAAAGCCAAAGAAGGTAAAGACTTTATTGGTGCTGAAGATCCAGGTGTTAAATCCGTTGCCAGTATTTACCAGTACTATAAACAATATGGCTATAAAACGGTTGTTATGGGCGCTAGTTTTAGAAATACCGGTGAAATTATAGAGCTTGCTGGTTGTGATTTATTAACCATTGCGCCAAAGTTATTAAATGAGCTACAAGAAACTCAAGGTACATTAGTCACCAAACTTTCTACAGACAATATAACTCCTTCAAGTACAGCTGATATTACACCATTAACGGAAGTAACCTTTGCATGGCAGCATAATGAAGATGCGATGGCTAGTGAGAAGTTGTCTGAAGGCATCCGTAATTTTGCTAAAGATCAGCAAGTTTTAGATAGATTAGTTGCTGGATTGCTAAGCTAAAGGTTAAAGGGAAAGTGAAGTTTTGAGCTGTCAGCTGTCAGCTAGAAATAGAAGCGAGAAGCGAAATGCCACACTATTTATGTCATTGTAGGTGAGCATTTATGCTTACGGATTTAGTTAGATACAAAAAGAGCGTGTGATTTATCAATCACACGCTCTTTTTTTGCACTGAAGCTAATTAACTAAAATCAGTCTTTGATAACTGAAAATTTGTAAACAATTTCATTACGATAAGTTTCACCCGGCTTTAAAAGCGTCGAAGGAAATGCCACTTGATTAGGCGAATCAGGAAAGTGCTGAGGCTCTAAAACAATCGCAGTACGGTATTGATAAGCCTTACCACTTTTCCCTTTAATAGAACCGTCTAAGAAGTTTCCTGAATAAAATTGAAGTCCTGGCTCTGTAGAATAAACTTCCATCACCCGACCTGAAACGGGCTCTTCAACTCTAACAGCTAAACCTAAAGTTTTATAAGGCTTATCAAGCACCCAATTATGATCATAACCTTTCCCATAACCTAATTGCTGATTAGCTACTGTGATATCTTGACCAATCGTTTTACCTTGACTGAAATCAAAAGGGGTGCCGCTTACCGCAGCATTTTTTCCTAGTGGTATCGAGGTTTTATCAACAGGGGTATACAACTTAGCCGGAATAGTTAATTTGTGATCTAAGATAGAACCACCGCCAGCTAAATTATAATACGCGTGTTGCGTAAGGTTTACGGGGGTCGTTGCATCGGTTGTCGCTGTAAAGGTTAATGATAATTCATTGTTATTTGATAATTCGTACACAGCTTTCACCGATAAATTACCCGGGTAACCTTCTTCACCATCATGACTTAAACGGCTTAGTTCAACCCCTGACGAATCGTTAGTAGTAAAGGATTTTGCCGCCCAAACTTGCTTACCAAAGCCTTTAACGCCCCCATGAAGGTGATTAACATCATTGTTATTTGCTAACTGGTATTGTTTTTCGTCTATACTAAATTTCCCCTTAGCAATTCGATTACCAAATCGACCAATTAAAGGCCCTTGAAAACTGGTATCTGCTTCAAACGATGGTAAATCGTCATAACCTAAAACAATGTCTGCAAGCGTTCCTTTATTGTCTGGAACAAGCAGTGAGACTAAAATCCCGCCATAATTAGTAATATGCGCTTCTACACCGTTAGCATTTTGTAATTTATACAGGCTTATTGGTGTACCATTTTGTAGCTTACCAAAGGAGGCTTGCTCTACTTTTGCTGTACTGGGCTCTGTTGCGAAGGCCGTTACAGAACTCACTAACATCACCCCAATACCATATACACTTCGTTTTAAGATTTTACTGAATATCTTATGCAAGTTATTGCAACTTTTTTTAATATTTATCATCACACTTCTCTTGTTATTATTTTATTGTTCGAGAGACGTTAACTTCTGAGACGTTAACTGTTTAATTAAGGCAGTTTCTGCAGGATCAAATGGTGTACCGTCTTTTCTAAATATATCGTGGTGCCATAACTCAGGCTCTTCAGTAAATTTCTTCTTCCAAGAGCTCCAAGGATATATCGTTTGAGATTTACCATTAAATAAGCCCCAGTTATACGCTGCAACTTTATGCTCTTTAAAAATAGGCAGGATTCCTTCAAAAGTAGAGTTGTTACCTCGCGCCATATATTCGGTGCATATCAAAGGTCGATTATATTTTTGTAGACCTTCCACCATGGCTTTAGTCGCTTTTGGGTCTGAATAACTGTGAAAAGAAATCACATCTGAATTTTCAAGACTAAAGGTTTCAAGTGTGTCAGGAGCATCTATCCACGTTGGATTTCCCCATACACCAACAGTTAAAGGCTGAGTTGGCGCGATTTCTCTTACCCAAACAAAGGTTTTCTTCAATAAAGCTAAGGTTGTACTCATCTTAAGCTCTGCAGACATTTCAGGATAATCAGAGTCACCACCAAAATTTCCTGTACTGGCATTATCTGGTTCATTAAAAAGATCCCACACCAAAACACGTTCATCATCTTTATAGCGAGAAACAACAGCTTGAACATAAACTTTTAATTCATCTTGTTTTTCTGGGTCTTCTAAAATAACTCGTCCAGGTGATTGTACCCATCCAGAGTTATGAACATGAGGTGCGGGCTCTGGTTGCTTACCCGCTTTAGGGTATGGATTCCAAACACCATCAAAAATAACAAACATAATTTTAATGTCGTGGTTGCTCGCTATTTCAAGAAACTTGTCAACGCGGTTAAAGAAGCCCTGTTGGTCTTGCTTCCATGCTAAGTCATGTAAATAAACGCGCATGGTGTTCATGCCAATTTGAGCTGCAACCTCTAATTCAAAATCAATACGCTCAGGGTCGAACGACTCTTCCTGCCACATTTCTAATTGGTTAATAGCAGAAATAGGCACATAATTCCCACCCACTAAGAAAGGCTGTTGTTCATACCAACTATTCGCTCTTTCAGCTGTCCAAAGCGTTGAATTTACGGTATCTGGATTGTTTTGAGTTAGTTCTTCCTGAATAGGTTCGCTATTACAGGCTGACAACATGAGTACTGTAAATATCAGTGTTAAAATATTATTTTTCTTCATCATTTTATCGCTCTTTTAGTGGTCTTTTTTATTTTACGACGCGTTGTTGTTATGTTTATTAGTTACTTTTATTAGTGATTTAGCTACTTCAGTTATTAATTTATAAGCTATGATATTCGCTACTTAACGATGAAATAAGACTCTAAGATAATTCTTTCTTTGATTGAGAAATATTTAGTGCCTGGGTCTTTTTCTGCTAAATAATTTGAATTAATCGTTGGCATAACATCTCCAATTGAAGCTAAATAACTTGCAAGGTTGGCCTTTAACTGTTCAAGTTTTTCAGGAAAATCAGCTGCCAAGTTTTTTGTTTCTGCAATATCGTTCTTCAAGTTAAATAACAGGTAGCTTTGCTCTTCATATAATTTTATTAATTTAAAATCTCCCTGAATAATGGCAGAGGCTGGTTGTGTGCCTTTATTGAGTTGATAATGAGGAAAATGAAAAACAAGATAATCATCTTTACGTTTTACGACATTGTTATTGCCACCTTTAAGCTCTTCAACCAAGCTGCCCCCTTCAATACCCGCTGGAATATCTTTAATGTTTAGCCATTGTGCAATTGTCGGGTATAAGTCATGAGAAACAACATTTGTAATTGAATATTTAGGGGTTATACCGGGGCCTGAAATCATAAAAGGAACCCTGATACCGCCTTCCCAAACACTTGCCTTCCAACCATGTAATGGGCCATTAATATTACTTGTATCTTCCGTTGGGAAAGTGCCGTTATCTGCAAGATAAATAATGTAGGTGTTGTCGCTGATATTAAGCTTTTCTACTTCATTAAGTATCATGCCAACACCCTCATCTAAGTTTTCTGCCATCGCCGCGAATTCAACTGATTGATGTCGCTCACCTGCCAGTCGCTTATTAACTTTTGCAATGGTTTGTTTTTTGGCTTCGATCGCTAAATGTGTAGCATAGTGAGAAATTTGGATGAAAAATGGCTTTTCTTTGGCGACTTGCTCTTGCATCCAAGCAATAGAGCGATCTGTTACACCATAGATATCTTTGGGGTTAGTATCACTTTTGGTATCCCCTTCCGCATTTTTAGTACTGCCATCGCTTTCATCAAAACCGTGCTTTTCTGGTCCGCCATGACCTAAATGCCATTTACCAAAATGCGCTGTACTGTAATCAGGATGGTTAGCTTTTATAAGCTCTGCGATAGTCACTTCATCATAAGGTAAGCCATTAATATGCTTAGGCGGGTTTAATTTATTGCCTTGGTAAAACGCACCAGAATTTCTGCCGATAATATCTGTCATTTTAAGTAAGGCTGGTGATTTACCTGTTTGGATACTTGCTCTTGTTGGCGAACAGTTAGGGTGTGATGCATAACCATTTGAAAAAACAACAGCCTTTGACGCCAGCTTTTCTAAATGCGGTGTTTCAATAAAATCACTTGCTGAATTTTTTATACCTCCATGCATAGGAACTGATGTAGATCCCCAACCTTGATCATCCGCTAAAATTAAAATGACATTGGGTTGCTGTAAAGACTCACTATCATTTACTTTACTCGCTGCAAAACTCAACGTTGACAACAGGCTTAAACATAATATTGATGTGGTTATTTTATTCATCATCACTTCCTAATTACTTCCTAACTATTTTCAAGTTACTTACTAGCTGCTTCCTAGCTGATTCCTAGTTATGTCCTAATCACTTCCTAGCTGCTTACCCAGTGGCACTTTAGCTTTAGGATGCGTATTTAAAATATCAATATGCTCCTTTAATATTGTCGGTTTAGCACTCGCATGGTTTTTTGTTTCAAGTGGGTCTTCCATATAGTCATATAACTCATAATATCTTTTAGCTTCAGAATTTTTAGGATCTTTCCATTCAACCATGCGGTAACGTTCTGTTCTTATCGCGGTACCCACTAAACTGCCGTGAGGAAAAGCATGATAAGCATGATTTCTAACGCGTACTTCAGGATCTTTCAACACAGGTAACAGATTAACACCGTCTATTGGTTGAGGCCCTGAAGGCTTAGGTAAGCCCGTTAAGGCGGCAAGTGTTGGGTATATATCGACTGTTTCTGCTAATTGTTGCGATGTAGCACCTGCTTTAACCGTGCCCGGTGAGACAAAGATTAAAGGGATATGATTTGCTTGTTCGAAATTAGAATGTTTTGTCCATGATTTATGATCGCCAAGGTGCCAGCCATGATCCCCCCAAAGTACAATGACAGTGTCATTAAGCATTTCAAGCCTTTCTAATTCATTAATAACTCTACCTAATTGCGCATCCATATAACTAACGCTAGCATAATAACCATGAATTAAATTACGCTTTAGCTCTTCAGTGAAAGGTTCTCCGTTTTCAGGGACAGGGCTAAATTGATCTATTTCACCTCTTCTTTTAACCGCAAATGCCGGTGTACCTTCTGGGTCTTGTTCGAACTGTGGCATAGGAAGTTTAGATTTGTCATACATGTCCCAGTACTTTTTAGGGACACTAAAAGGTAAATGCGGACGTGCAAAGCCTAGTGCCATAAAGAATGGTTTATCTGCTTTTGTTGAAAGTTTTCTTAACCGATTGATAGCATGAGTGGCTATGCGACCATCAGCATAAGCCTCATCTAAAACATCGGGAGCTTCCCACGCGGCCCCCCTAGGAAGAGCTTTATTATGTGCAAGCCCAGAAATATACTTATGTGCATTTTGAAAGTAAGCTTCTTCTCGGGTTAATTTTCCGCCAGTACTTTCTGGTAATATGTACTCAATAACTTTTTCTTTATGATGCGGCACACTCCATGACACTTCATCGTTATCATTGCCATGCCCTATATGAAAAACCTTCCCCATAGACTCGGCATGATAACCGGCTTTTTTGAAGTGTTGTGGAAGTGTTACAGCCTCTGGATATAACTCTCTAAATTGCGTACCAAAATTATAAATACCTGATGAGGTAGAACGGGTACCAAGCATCAAATTATAACGTGAAGCCATACACACAGCTTGGTTACTGTAAGCATGATCGAATTTCATTCCTTTAGCAGCTAACTTATCTATGTTTGGACTAATCGCTATAGGATCACCGTAAGTACCAAGTGCTGGCTTTAAATCGTCAACTAAAATAAGTAAAACATTTTTTTTAGTTTCCGCGCTATTCGCATTAAGACAAATCAACAGACCACTAAGTATTGTTATTATTTTTTTAAATGGATGAGTCTTATTCATGTACTGCACTCTCTTTTATTAAAACCATATTGATGACATTCATCAACTTGGTATTACCTCTCATTTATGAGTTTACACAGAAAAAATAAGCTCGCATTACTGAGTTTGTATCTCTAAGTATCAAATAAATTAACTGATACAAAACGCTACAATTCTCAATAGCCTCTCGTAAAAAATACCTATTTAACCTGAATTCGTTTTAAGAGATCACTTTACTTTACGAAGTACCATGCTTTAGATAAATAATTAAACCAAGCTCAGGTTATTTACTGCTTTCATTAAGCTCATGCGGAGTTAAACCGTTTAATGGCATGGTTTTTCTTAGCATTCGAACGGTATCCCCCTGCTCTTTCATCCACTTATCTAACATCTGTGACATTGAACGAATCTTTTCTTTATAGTCAGCATTATCAGCAAGGTTCACAAGTTCTTCAGGGTCTTTTTCTAAATCAAAAAACTCAATCGCTGGGCGTTGATAATACTTATCTATAATCGATTTAGCGTTAGTATCATGTTGGCTAGCTTCATCCCATGAATGCCAATATTGACCAGCTCCATCAAGGCGAAGGATATCTGAATGAGTTGAATGATAGGCGTTAGGATAAATGTTTTTGATGTATTTATATTTTGCTGTTCTGACACTGCGACTCGGGTAAATATTCCTTACGCCATCTGCTGTAGTGGTGGTATAAATCGCATTACGGTGTACATTTTTTTCACCGGTTAATATGCCTAAAAAGGATTTACCATCAATATCTTCAGGTACTTTCGAGCCTGCTAACTCGAGTAATGTAGGAAATATATCTATCCAACTGACCATAGCTTCAGTTCTTTTGCCTGCTTCTATGTGCTGTGGCCATCGAGCTATAAAGGGTACGTTTATTCCCTTGTCATAAAGATTCCACTTTGCAAAAGGCCATTGCGCGCCATGATCGGCAGTGTAAATAAATAGAAATTCATCACTGCCAAAATAACCTTGTGCGAGCTTATCAACATTGGCCATCTGCTTATCCATGCCAGTAACTTCTGTTAGGTAACGAGCCCAATGTTCACGCGTTTGAGGCGTATCAATCAACCATTTGGGTAATGTAAGCATTTTAGGATCGTAATCCATATGCTTAAACCAAGGCACATGTGGCCTGTGATCACCAACCAGAAGCAGCAGAGGTTTTTTGGACGTTCTATTTTCAAGGTAAATTTTGACTTTTTCTGATATTTGCTCTCGGCGACCTTGTTTCTCAATGTCAAAACCAACAAATTTTCCGTAATCTAAATGAGCAACTTTACCAAAAGCAGCCACTTCATAACCTGCGGCTTGCATTTTTTTAACCATTATCTGTGATGATTTATGAGGGGTTTGATGGTTTTCTTCTGCACCATTTCTTGCTGGCATTAAACCGCTAAGTAATGCTGAACGACTCGGACCACATGCCGGTGATGCAACAAAGGCTTTATTAAAAGTAAGCCCTTCTTTTGCTAATGAGTCCATCATAGGCGTTCGAATGTCGGCATTACCATACACAGAGCTGTCAGCAACACTATGGTCATCTGCGATAAAAACAACAATATTTGGCATTTCACTTGAATAAGTTAAAAACGATAAACACGGTAAAGCTAAAGCAAAGTATATTTTAAAAAGCTGTTTTCTCATCATGACTACCTTCCAATCCTGTAAATCTTTTGTTTACTTTATTAAAATTATTTATTGGTAATTTTTTCAATATTATTCTTCAGCGTGCTAGTAGCAAAAACTTAATCTAAAATGAGAATAGAAAATAATTGAGCTTTTAAACTT
>CAWVWK010000021.1:0-23996 GCA_963933725.1 uncultured Colwellia sp. | reverse complement strand
CCGTAGGTTGGCCTTCAGGCCTACAAAACTAACATGGCTTAGCCTCTTTTGCTCAACGAATTAAGGACTAGTGATCTCATCGAATTACACGGATTACGCGAATTGAAGAACTTTTTGGGTAAGAGCATAGAGCTCGAGACTGAGATTAGACACTAGCCCGTTTTGCCCGCAGATTACAGGAGAATATGCGTCCTGCATTCTCTAATAAGTCACATCCCTGTGACGTGCAGATAAGAGCGGATGAGAAACTAGAGCGTTTAAGGGTAAGGACAAGATAGCAAGGAAAGCTTGAAAGTGGAGTGTTCAACAAGACCGTCATTCCACCGTTGTCTTGGGTGGAATCTTTTTATCTTATCTAAGTCATGAGCACATACTCAAAGGATAAGAAATTTATACTCAAATGCTCTGCTGGTTAATTAATGATAACTTAGCAGCTTGGTGGTTGTTGCAGTTTTGGGGTCGTAGTGACGACAGCACCCAAAAGGAGACTGCCTCCGGCCTCCCTTTGGAATCCCTCGGAGCCCCTACTTAGCAAAACACTCATTAAAAACGAAACATAAAAGCAAATACCTGCTGATTTATCGTCCATGAACAACAGCAGTTTTCGACGTCCTGTCTCCAATTTGCCTTTATTTGTTCCGTTTTTAATTCGTTGCTTCGTAAGGGGGAATTGGCTGTTTGTGGCTCGGTATATCAAATAAATATAAAGAAACACCAATATTAGGGTTTAGGTAGTTAGTAGCTGTTAACATTAAACTCTGTTGCTACCACACCACCTAAATAAAAAGGACACTCACTTTAATATTAAAGTCTTTGTAAAGGCTATTAATTGATTTCGTAAAAGTTTTAATTTCCATGCCTTTTACACATATGGATAAAATAATAGAATTCTTCCTTGGCCCAAATTCATATATAGTATTGTTATTAGCCTTACTCACAAGAAAAGTATTTTTTAAGGAAAGGAACCACTATGAGCATGCCCTCAATAAAACTCAACTGTAAAAAGTGTGATTTCGAAAGTAACACGCGAATTTTATGGGGGGGACCTAATTACTTCACTGCTGATGTAGAGTTACCCATTGAAAAAAAATTAGGTTGGTGCAAGTCCTGTGACTCTTTTGCACCTATTGAAAGTTTTGAACATCAAAAAGCTGTTACCACTGAACTTGACTCGCTTTCAACAAAATTAATGACATTACAGAAACGGTCATTAGTTCGTCGTATTTTTATCCCTGCTAGAAAGGAGTACAAAAATATAGTTAAGCAAATATACACTTTATCCAAAACATTATCTCTTATCAACCAAAGAAAAGGTACAGAGAAATGTCTGACGTGTGGCAGTGCTAATGTTTTTATTCCTGAGGGTGATTTCTCCCAAAAAGCAACCTTTGGGGAAGTTAGCCGTCAGGGTTTTATAAACACTGGGTTTATTCACCCTAGTTGTGGTGGTGAAATAATAACTTCTCAAGACCCTTTGAGAATATCAGCGAATTTCATAACTCAGCTATATGATACAAACGGGATGTTATTAGCCGAGAAAATTTAAAGCGGATAGATATTTTAAAAACAAAAAGGAAGCTAAAAAAGTGAGTAAGTTTTCAGTTTATTTATCTTTGTTATTCCTCGCCTCGATTACCGCAAGCTTTTTTCTTAGCTACCTTCCTGAAAAATTGCTGTATGTTTATCTTGGGCTAAGTGCGATTAGTTTTCTCGCTTATGCGATTGATAAATCTAAAGCCCAGCAGGGAACATGGAGAACAAAGGAAAGAACCTTGCATCTTTTAGCGTTGCTTGGTGGGTGGCCTGGCGCTGCCTTAGCACAACAATACCTTAGGCATAAATCATCTAAAAAAGCCTTTAGAAATGTTTTCTGGTTTACCGTATTTACAAACTTATCTGCTTTAGGTTGGTTGTACTCACCAGCAGGCTCTCACTATTTAAAGCTACTAAACTCTCTTTAATGCTTCTAAGTTAGTGCCCTTTGTATCTTTTTCTTTACTGGGTGTTCTGAAAAAAATATCGCACTGATGAGTATAGTACTTACTAGTGCGATAAATTTAATTCGATGACCAAAGACCGAGTCTAAAACTAAGCAGCGTTAAGCTTTAAACCTCTTAGAAAGGCAGACAATATTTCGTCTGAACATAACTTATAGTTTTTATGATTTGGGTTTCTGAATAAGGCACTTAGTTCATATTTATCTAGGGCTATACCGCCATCTGATAAAGCTCTAATAACATCATCCGCTTTTAAAGATAGGGCAATTTTCACCTTATTAAAAACCATATTGTTGGTTAACGAGGTTTCAGTTTCACGTGCAGGACCATCACTTGGACCTCTTTTTTCAATAATTAAACCATTTAAAAAACCAGCAAACTCAACATCCTCAATGGCCTTGTAGGTAGCATCATTTTTTTCTTTAAAGAAATAATCTAATTGTGCTGCACTAATATCACAGTTACTTAATGCGAAAATGGCGCGAATTTTATCGTCAGTTAAGCCAAAAATAGTACGAAGATTGCGAAGTATGTCGTTATTTATCATAAAAAACCTAAAGTATTGTTGCTTGAGTCAATAAGTAAGAGCATACAAAAGTACTTTTTATCATGCTTATTGAAAAGATGGCTACATTATAGCTGACTATGGGTGGGGAAGTATTAAAAATAAATGAACAAAAAGGACACTCACTTTAATGTTTAAGTGAGTGTCCTTTTTATCGTTAGCTTATTATATCGTTCTAGTATTCTATTAACTATTCAATATTCTGGATCTCATCTAGTGCTTAGCTACCAGCGAAATTGACTATAGTGGTTGATGTAAATTGGTGAGCATCCCAATTAGAGATGTAGAAGTTTGTTGTTTAGTTTATTTGTCTCTACATTCTAAATAGCAAAATCTAAATTTTGCTATTTTTAAGCAGTCTCCATTTACTGCCTAGTGGTTAATCTTTAAGCTACCTTGAGCAATTCAATATACTCCTTATATTGTTCAAGCTGTGATTCTAGATTTGCCAACGGTAAAACAATATCTGACATTAGTTCATATACTATTTTACGCTGACTTTGACGATTTGGTAGATCATAAATTTTAAGACGCTTTCGTTTTTTATGGTTTAAACAGCGCTGAGTAACTTCCTCAGAAATTTCGTTATCATTTCAGTGTAAATTTTTAACTTATAAAATACATAGTAAGTTTTTATTACTTTTTCCATAAATCATTAACCCTTGATATTAAATGATTTATTTTTTAATACAGTCAATAAATTAGTAATATACACACATTTTACTTGTTAATGATAATCATTATCAATTACAATCTCACGTGAATAGATAAATGGAAATGTTGCTGGTAAAGAGTTGGCTAACGTTTAATGGATTTTCTTGTTAATCGATTGATTTTATATTCAAAATAATAAAAAAATGTGCGAATACAGAAATAGGTGGCGCTTTCATGCTCATCAATTATCGCCTTTCCATGACTTCCAATTATTATCAACACAGTAAAATATTTTGTTTATTGTTGTGCCACAACAGTGAACAACCTCAATATCAAACATAATCGTGTATTTAACTAAAATTAAAGGAATTAACCAATGAAAACTTTTGCAAAAAATGGGCTGGCGCTTGCTATAAGTATTGCCTGTTTCACCGCGTCTGCAGAGCAAACTGACTCTGCAAATTCAACCAGTAACGACATAGAAAAAATTGTAGTTACCGGTCAAAAGCTAAGCAATAGCTTACAAGAAACAAAAGAAAGTGTTGAAGTATTTACTAATTTAACATTAGAAGAACGCAACCTTGAAAATATCACTGACGTCTTTATTCAAACCCCAGGTGTCAGTGGCGACCAATCAAAATTTTACATTCGTGGTGTGAGAAGTAGTGATGGCTCTGGCAACCCAAGTCGAGGCGATTTAGCCTCAGTAGTGATTGATGGCGTAACCCTTTCTGGTTGGGTTAAAAGTGAGGGTGCTGGCCAACTTTGGGACGTGAGTCAAATAGAAATTTTACGTGGTCCGCAATCAACTAACTTGGGGCGTAACGCGCTTGCAGGGGCGGTTGTGGTAAATACCATGGATCCGGTTTTTGAAAATGAAGGCATTATCCGTATTGGTGGTGGAGAATACGGTAAACAAGAGTTAAAAGGTGTTGCTAACTTTAACCTAGTGGATGACGTATCAGCCATTCGTATTTCAGCAGAGAGTACAAAATCAGACGGCTTTGTTAACAATACTACCCGTGGTGAAGATGATTACGGTGATACTGATCATTCTGTGGTGCGCGTAAAGTGGTTATATCAAATCACTGATAATCTTAAATCAGTATTTTCTTACCAGCATATTGAAAGTAACTACGGGCAAACTATTTCGTTGTGGCAAGGTGAGAATAATGACTTTGATTTTGATAAAGCAGATCGCATTAACTTATCAGGCGATGATTCACGTTTTGATACCGAGGCTGACTTAGCGTCATTGAATATTGATTATTTTATTAACGATGAATGGTCACTTAAAAGCATTACTGCTTATCAAAGTGGTGAGCGTTCTCGTTATAGTGATTACGACCAAACGCCAAGAACCTTTGGTAATGGTGGCGGTATTGTTACGCAATACAGTGAAGACGATAACTGGTCGCAAGAATTTCGTTTCAATTTTGAGGGCGACGGTGTAAGAGGTAGCTCAGGGGTTTATTTATCATCGGTTGATGCTTACATTGGCAGTGAAAACCAACTTGATTTAGCCTTACCCGCATTATTTGATGAGTTTTCTCCAGGCTTAGGTGCAGTATTAACAACAACAGCAGTGTTACCTGTAGTGATTTATGAGCCGTATTTTGATACTACGCAGGCGGGTTTTACCGAAGTTGAAACCAGTACATGGGCGTTATTCTCAGAGTGGGAAATTGATTTAACTGACAAGTGGATGCTAAGTTTTGGCTTGCGTTACGATAACGAAGAGCAAGAATTTACCACTGAATCAAACACCGTCAGTAATTATGTATTGCCTACTACGGGTGGACCTTTTGGCGGTATTCCCCTTGCTCCAGGACTAAATATTGACGACGCTATTGGCTTAATTAATAGCCAGTTAGCAGCTTATGTTGCTGGTGTGCCTTTAGCGAATGAAACTGAAAATTTTAGCAATCTATTACCACATGCAGGTATTACCTATCAATGGAATGATGATGTATCGACCAGTTTCTTCGTCAAGAAAAGCTATCGTTCGGGTGGCTCTGAGCTAACCTTGCTTAATGGCGTTAATTATTTTGATGAAGAAGAGCTTTGGAATTATGAAGCGGCATTACGCGCGGTGGTGCTTGACGGTAAAGGTGTATTCAACGCCAATGTGTATTACAGTGACTGGACAGATCAACAAGTGGCCATTCAAGAACCAGGCACCACTAGCACAGCGTTTACTATGACAGTGAATGCCGGTGAATCTACCCTCTATGGTGCTGAATTAAATTTTAATTATGAACTCACTGATAATTTAGAGCTATATACTGGCTTGGCTTTATCACACACTGAGTACGATAGCTTTTTATCACCTGATGGTGAAATAGATTATTCAGGTAATAGCTTCTTATTCGCGCCAGAGCAAACCGCGGTATTAGGTTTTTACTATGAAAATGACAACGGTTTGTTTTTCAATGGTAACGTGAGTTATATCAGTGATTCAACCTCAAGGTTCTCTGAACCAGCTAGCTCAGTTAGTGTAAATGGTGTTGAGGCATTGAAAATGGACAGCTATACCTTGGTTAATTTAAACGGCGGGTATAAGTTCGACAGTGTAACTCTTGAAGCCTATGTTAAAAATGCCACGGATGAGTTATACGATACCAACAATAACTTGGCAAATGATGATGGCACGGCTTCGACCATCTTAGGTGCGCCTCGTGAAATTGGTGCCCGTGTTACCTTTGCATTTTAATCTATCAGCCTTGCGACAATGTGCTAATTAATATGTTTACCGATTAGTTGAGTGACGTCAAGGTTACACAAAAAAGCGCTAGTGATAGCGCTTTTTTTTATGGATATTTTAATAGATTTTTAGGTTTTAGAGGGCATAATCATTTGAATTTATTACCGAGTAGCGCGACAGTATTACTTACTTATTTAAAAATTATTTAGCTTGATGATTTAGCAGGATTATCTCTTAAGTTTCTATTGTTAATACATAATGTAATTTTGCATTATGTTAGGTATCGAGTAATGTTAACATGGCCTATCGGCTAGCCAAGCAGCGATTTTATAGGGCGAACAGTCGGTAATACTGGCATTATCAAACCATAGCATGTGTTCAACATCGGCTACCATTCGGTTTAATGTGCCTTGCACACTGCGGTCATTGGATTTATTGATAGATATAGGGGCGAGTAATGCTTGGGCTGTTTGCATTTGCGCATCGTTAGCTCCTACTTTCAATAAGGTATTCATAAAACAGTCAGCAAAATGGTAATCCAAGGCGGCAAAATCAGGTTTAGTTAATCCGATCATCAATACCGGAAAACGGCTTTGATTATGCACCATTAAAATACACTTTCTGCACTGTAAGGTAAGTAAATTAGCATGCCAGCCAGAAAGTGGATTAATTAAATCAATATTTTTACGTAAAGATATTCTTGAAAGTGCTTGAACAATTGGTAAAAAATACTGCGGAAAATACTACGCCAGAAACTTCATTGTTATCTATCAGCATTCACATCAAGGTTAATGTTGATAGTATCAGTTTGATTTACAGAGACAATGGCATTGCCGATAACATAAGAGATAAAATCTTTGAGCCTTTCTTTACCACCAAGGGCATGCAAAAAAGCACGGGCCTTGGGTTAAATATTGCTTACAATTCTGTGCACCATTTAATGCAAGGTGCTTTATGTTGCGAACCATCTAAAACAGGTGCAAAATTTATTTTGCAATTGCCGTTAACATTTAAAGCAAAAGCCATTAGTTAATGACAACACCTTAATTCTTAGCTTTAAGCTGCAAGGTGTTTTCATTTCATTGGCTTTAACTGGCTTTAACTGTTGCTTGATCAATAAGATGAATATCTTGCTGCGGATATGGAATAGTAATTTGTGCGGCCTCAAACGCCAGATATATGACTTTATAAGCGGCGTATTTTGCACTGTATAAATTAGTGGTTGGTATCCATAATCTTATCCCTATATTAATGGCACTATCAGCAAATTCATCAATGCCAACTTGCATGCGAACTTCATCAGTAAAAATATCTAATTTGGCTAAAGTACTCTCTATTAAATCAATAACCACAAGTGGATTGTCTTGATACGAAATACCTACTGAGAGCTTAAGAAGACTATCTTTACGTGAATTTAACACCACCTCACCAACAATATGTTTGTTAGGAATGGTTATTTCAGCACCGTCTTCATTTTCAACAACGGTATAAGCCAGCTGTACCTCGTTTACAATACCGGTAACGCCTTGCACTTCA
This sequence comes from uncultured Colwellia sp., assembly GCA_963933725.1. Taxonomy (GTDB): domain Bacteria; phylum Pseudomonadota; class Gammaproteobacteria; order Enterobacterales; family Alteromonadaceae; genus Colwellia. Next base: position 16,540 of record CAWVWK010000021.1, on the reverse strand, counting down.
ATGGTATCTCCAACCACAAAGGGGCGAATAATAATAATATTAAAACCAGCAGCGTAATTCGCCAATAAGCCTTGCAAGGCTAAACCTGCTCCAAGGGATATAGCACCAATAGCAGCAATAAATGGTGTAATACTTACTCCAACTTTACTCAGTGCCATAACACTCACCATTACCATGATCACCACCTTGGTGGTACTTGCAAGAAAACGGCTTAGAGTAATATCAAGTTGTTGTTTTTCACAAACACGCAATATTATTTTTGCTACTTTACCTGCAACCGCATAACCCAAAAGGAGTATCAGTAAGGCACCAACGAGTTGAAAGCTGTAATTAGTAAAAAAATTCACTACGGTGTCATAAAACTTGGACGCTTGCTCTAATTCAGCGCGCAGCAACTCGGCTGGAAGGTCAGTCGCTTGCTGCGCAGTTTCGGTTGATGTATTCGTTGCTTTATCTGAATTCTCAGTAGTTGCTGGCATGCTATAAATCCCTGTAATGTGTCTTGAGGTGTACTGTTTTACCTATGATTGCTAACTGCTCTTACACAAGCATCATACCTGAATTTTTTGATAATGTGTTGTCTTAGCATGCGATTATTTTATACACGATGAAATATTACTCACTGTTATTGAGTTTGTCAGCAATGCCATCCATTTTTTCTAATAAGGCTGCCACTTGTTCTTCAAGGTTAACCACTCGCTCTGCCAGAGCGGCTTTATCATCTGAGCTGCGATTGTTCGTGTCGTTGATAAAATGACTTTCAGGGTTATGACTTTCAGAGTTATTAGTAGCTGCACTTAACACACCATTTGCTTCGCTTAATTCAGAAAAAAGCTGTACATAACGTGATTCACGTTTACCTGGCTCCCGCACTAGCTTTTTAACGAGAGTTTGCCCATTAAGCTCTTGCAGTGCTTCAAGCGCAGACTCCACTTCATTGACATCAGCAAAATCTGCCAAGCGGTTAGTACGGGTTCTTAATTCGCCCGGCGTTTGTGGGCCTCGCAGCAACAATACGCAAATAATCGCTCTTTGTTGTGGGCTGAATTGCAAATTACCAAATTCGGTATTACAAAAGCGATGAAAGTATTTATTTACTCTACCTGAGGCCTTGTGATCAATCATGAGCTGGTTGCTTTGCTCCAGTTCATCAACAATATTTTGTACCTCAATTTCAGTTAAAGCCATTACTGGCTCGCGATTACTTTTTTGATTGCAAGCGGTTGTAATCGCATTTAACGACAATGGGTATTGATCAGGGGTTGTGGTTTCTTTTTCTAGCATGACACCGATAACGCGGCATTGCTCTGGCGATAGTGAAATCATATCAAGGCATCCTGAAGGAAATAACTGATGATGTTATAGCAAGCTCTCTCATGCCTTGCTATGTTTTTGTGGTTAAGTGCTCAGAAAAAATCCATAGTTAAGAGCTTAGGGCTAACTTAGTTATGCATTATTCTATATTCTGGATCTGTTCTCTCATCTGCTCAATTAATACTTTTAACTCAACCGCACTGGCAGTTACATCGGTATTGATTGATTTAGATCCTAGAGTGTTCGCTTCACGATTAAATTCTTGCATCATGAAGTCTAAACGACGACCTTGGGCACCACCTTTTTTAAGGATTTTATAGGTTTCAGATACATGACTATTAAGACGGTCTAGTTCTTCAGCTACATCCATCTTTTGGGCGAGTAATACCAGTTCTTGTTCTACGCGGGTTGAGTCTAGGTCGATTTTGGCATCGTTGAATTTATCGATTATGCGCTTACGTTGCCATTCAATAACTTCTGGCATGAAGCCTTCTACTGTATTGGCTTGCTCTGAAATCGCGTCAAGACGTTGGGCTATCATCGCTTTTAGGTTTGCACCTTCGCTCGCTCTTGCTGCGATAAAATCTTTTAATGCCGTATCAAAACCCGCTAAAATTTCAGCCTGAATAACACTCATATCTGCTTCTGGCGCTTCCATTACACCTGGCCAGCGCATTATTTCTACTGCGTTTACTTGGCTATTAAGTGTTTGTTCGTTAATCCAACTTGCATGCTGAATTAACTCGGATGCGAGTTCTTTATTTAACGTTAAAGCCGTTTTATTTGCAGCGTTGGTGTTAAAGCGCAAGTTACACTCTACTTTTCCGCGGTTAAGTTGTTTTCGAAAACGTTCACGCAGAACGGGTTCAATACTTCTAAATTGCTCAGGTAAGCGAAAGTAAGTTTCTAAAAAACGTTGGTTTACAGAGCGTATTTCCCATACGGCATTCCCCCAATCCCCTTTCATTTCGAAACGAGAGAATGCAGTCATGCTGTAAATATTATTGTCAACTTTCTTGGCGGTGTTTTTTGCGGTTTGGGCCATTTGTTTATACCTAATATTGTTAAACGAATAACGTAATTATGCCTTGTTATGCTCTGTCTGCCAACGCTCTTTAATATGCTTAGCTACCCGAAACGCATTTGCATAAATTGTAAAAGTATAAGGTACACTACCGCCAGTAGGCATGAACGAGCCATCGGTTACATAAAGGTTATCTACTTCATGTGCTTGGCAGTCTTTATTCAAAACAGAGGTTTTAGGATCGTTACCAAAACGACAGCCACCAGCCATTAAGTTAGTTGCAGGGTAACTACTTACCGATGAATCAATGTTTTTAGCACCTAAAGCTACCATCAATTTCTCGGCCTTTTCAGCTAAGTAAGTACCCACTTCTAAATCGTGACTATGGGCACCAATACGTACTTTAGCAACAGGATCACCCCATTTATCTGTGACTTCTGGGTCTAGCGCTACGAAACAATTATCGGTTGGTAGCCAGTCGTTAAACACTTCGAATCGTAATGTTTTGTAGGTGGTAAATTCTTCTTTCAAGCTTTGCTTTAAATCTTCTCCCCACAAAAGCTTGTCGTTACCATTTTCATCTACTCCCCACTGGGTGCCGCCTGATCTTGCTATCGGGTTTTGGTGGAATAAAAAGTCAATGGTGCCGCCTTTCGCTTTGCCACCTTTATTGATTCCTGTAAATTCGGTGTCATTTATTTGATACCAATCTTGTAGCGCTCTATTAATAAAAGGCCCTACTTGCTTTAATTCATTAGCTTGTTTTTCGGAAAGTTGATCAAAGAAAAAGTCGCCACTGCCTGTTCCGCCAGCGCTAAAAAGTAAGTTTTTACCAACCTGACCACTATTGTTTGCTAGACCGTTTGGAAATTTTTCACCTTTTGAGGCCAGTAACAGCCTTGACGTTTCTACTGCTTGGCAAGCCACTACATATATCTTGGCTTTAGCAACCTGCTTTTTGCCTACTCGGTTATAATAATGGATACCGCTTATTTCACCTTGGCTGTCGGTGGCAATATGAAAAACTTTAGCATTCGGGGTAATGGTTAAATTACCCGTCGCCACCGCATAGTTTAACAGCGCCGCTCGTCCACTTCCTTTCGCTCCTGAGGAACAACCATAACTACTACAATAGCCAGAATATTCACAGCTTCTCCTCCCCATGGCTGGTTGCGATAAAATAGCGCGAGGCACAGGAATAGGGTGATAACCGATTTTTTCTGCGGCTTTATCTATCCATGAAGCAACGGGTAATTCTGCAATAGGCGGATAAGGAAAGTCACTCGATCTTGGCTCTTGATGTGGGTGCTCTACAACACGGCCAGATACACCTACCTCACGCTCTACTTGTGCGTAAAAGGGCTCTAGTTCATCATAACTTATGGGCCAATCGGCCACATTTGCCCCTTTAATTTCACCAAAAGTACTTTTTAAACGAAAATCAACGGGTTTAAGGCGATGGAAATAACCGCTCATGAAATTTGATGAGCCACCAACTACGCTACCATTCCACCAACTCCAGCCTGAATCAATGGTTTTTTCACCTTGCCAATAACTATTCCCTTGAGGGTCTTCATATTCTTCTTCAATAACATGCTGTTCATCACTAAGCTTAGGGTTATAGGCATCGTGAAGACTAATGGCCAACTCATCTTTATAAAAGTCTTTTTCAGTAAGCCAAGGCCCTTTTTCAAGCACTAAAACTTTCGCGCCAGCTTTTGCTAAGGTATAAGCAACCGGAGATGCGCCAGCGCCACTGCCAACTATACAAATATCGTAACTCATGCTTTTCTCATTCCCTTTTTAAGCTTTGCCTTGCTGTAAATACCCGTTAAATCTTCTGAAGAAAAATGCGCGATTACTTCTGAATTTTGCTCCGTTATTTGGCTTGCCATTGTTTGGCTTCTCGCTTCCTGATTTTGTATTGTCTGGCTTCGCATTGGCAACTCAAAATATCGCTGACCTTTTGCAGGTAAAGGAAAACCTCCTTGATGTTCTAACCACTGCCAACCTATTCCATTTGGATTACCGCCATAGGCATCAGGTGATAGCAGGGCTTCAAGTAAATAATTCAGCAAGGTATTTATCCAGTTCCCTCCTGCTTTGGAACGACTAATTTTACGCAGAACCTGTTCTTTTTGATCAAAGTTTAAATCGGGAAACGCTTTATCCATTTCAGTATTAGAAAAACCATTTAACCAACCTACCCCTTTTAAAATAAAAGCTTTTTCATCTTCAGGCGTTGGTTGAACATTAATAATTTGATAGAGATAATTCAATGCATTTATCTCTTTAGCGCTAGGGCCTGTTTTAGAGGCAGGAAGTAAATGATTCAACGTTGCATTTAAAGTGCGCCAAGGGTCTTCTTTTACTTTTTCAAGTAATACTTGTTCTATTTCCTTCTGCTTCGCTAACGCTATAGGTGACATTGCTAACGCACCTATGGCAGTTGCACCACCTGCAGATTTGAGAGCGCCTTTTAATATGGCTCGCCTACTATAATTTTTCATCATACGCTGCTTACTCTTTTTATAGTTATGCCTTGGATTAGACTCTGTTGTTCTTTCAGTTTATATCGCTTTTATATTTGTAAGAACTAGCTTTTTTCTCCATTAACGCTGTATTAGAAGGCTGCCACTTATTTAAAAAGTCTAACCATTGTTTTACCGAATACTCGCTCCCTTCTATTAACTCCGCGGTATCTTTAGAAAGTAGCATTTTACCTTTTGCCGTTGAAACATACATGTGAGGGTAGCCTAATACCGGTGGCAAAGATTTCATGAAAGCTTCATTTTCGTTACTATCGCTTACATTAATTTTTAGCAAAACAAATTTGCCATGTAGCGCTTCAAAGACGTTTGGGTTCTTCTCTAAAAAAGCATCCATTTTATGACACCAAGAACACCAATTACCGCCTATTTCAATAAGCACATTTCTATTTGTTTCATCTGCAAGTTTTATTGCTGCAACTGCATCTTCAAATGGGTCACTGGTATCATCGTATATTCGACTATAAGAGGGTAGCTCTGGTATTGCGGTTGACATGTTTAGTTTTTGACTGCTCACCTTTACAGGGAAATTATTCGGATTGGCTTTTGTTTGAGGGGCACTATAAGTTTCATCGTTAAAAGCTTGATCGCTAAAGGCCTTAACAGAGAAGTTAATAAGGAAAAGGTATAAAATTAGGTTAACTTGCCAACATGTTTTTATCATATTTATCATTTTCTCACTATGAGTGGTCTGTTGTTTTTCTTTTTATTGAAAGCGCACAGAAAGGTGCAAAAAACTCGTTACTTATAACACACAATAAACTAGACCTTGTATCAACAAACAATATTTCAAAAAATTAGCATATCAATATGTGAAGCTTTATAATAGAGTTTGCTGAACTTTCATTTAGTCTCTGCTCTAGGCTAGTTTTTAAAGTAGCAAGACGAAAAGAGTGCCAAGTGCAACAGCGTTATAAACTGAAAGGTCAACAGACCCTAATACTAATTCATCATATTTAGGAAATATCTATGCGTCCAAGCGGCAGAACACTAGGGCAGATTCGCCCTATTACAGTTACACGTCAATTCACAACTCATGCTGAAGGCTCTGTTTTAATTGAGTTTGGCGATACAAAAGTTATTTGTACTGCTACCGTTGAAGAAGGCGTTCCACGCTTTTTAAAAGGTCAAGGTAAAGGCTGGGTTACAGCTGAATACGGTATGTTACCTCGTTCAACTCATACTAGAATGAGAAGAGAAGCAGCAAGTGGTAAACAAAGTGGTCGTACTTTAGAAATTTCTCGTTTAATCGCTAGAGCACTGCGTGCAGCAGTTGATTTAAAAGCACTTGGCGAAAATACTATTTCAGTTGATTGTGACGTGATTCAAGCTGATGGCGGAACAAGAACCGCTTCTATTACTGGTGCATGCGTTGCATTAGTTGATGCGCTTACCTATATGCGTACAAAAGGTATCTTAAAAACTAACCCACTTAAGCACATGATTGCTGCTGTTTCGGTTGGTATTTACAAAGGTGAGCCTGTTTCAGACCTAGATTACGCTGAAGACTCATGTGCAGAAACAGACATGAATGTTGTCATGACAGATACAGGTAAGTTAATTGAAGTACAAGGTACTGCTGAAGAAGAGCCATTTAGCTTTGATGAAATGCAGTCTATGTTACAACTTGCCAAAGATAGCATTACAGAGCTATTCGAAATACAAAAATCTGCATTGAATTAATCGCGCTATTTTCGTGATTTAATGCAACAAGTTATTCATTAGAAAACTTTACCACAAGAACGAGATTGCTTTATCTCGTTTTCTTAAAATTACACAAATTGGTTTTATACAATGAAAGATTATCAAAGAGAATTTATTGAGTTCGCCCTATCAAAAGATGTATTACGTTTTGGCGAGTTTACGCTGAAGTCTGGTCGTACTAGCCCATATTTCTTTAATGCTGGTTTATTTAAAACTGGTGGTGATTTAGCGCGTTTAGGTCGTTTTTATGCTGCTGCATTAGTAGATGCCGATGTTGAGTTCGACCTTGTCTTTGGTCCTGCTTATAAAGGTATTCCTATCGCAACAACGACTACCGTTGCTTTATATGATCATCACAACCTTGATGTGCCTTACTGCTTTAACCGTAAAGAAGCTAAAACACATGGTGAAGGTGGCAGCTTAGTAGGTGCTGAGCTGAACGGTAAAATAATGCTTGTTGATGATGTAATTACAGCAGGTACGGCAATTCGTGAATCAATGGAAATTATTAAAGCGCACAAAGCTGAACTTTCTGGGGTTTTAATCGCGCTTGATCGCCAAGAAAAAGGCCAAGGTGAATTATCTGCTATACAAGAAGTTGAACGTGATTTCGGTACAACGGTTATTTCAATTGTAAGTTTGGGTAATGTAGTCACTTATCTTCAAGAAAAAGTTTCTAGCCAACCTGAACTTGCTTCAAGCCTAGAAAACATTAATAAATACCGCGAAAATTACGGCATTTAATATTTATGAAATGAAAGTTCTAAACGTTTTATTCGCTTACTTAAAACGTAATAAAGGGGGGAAGCAATATGCTTCCCCCTTGTTTTTAAACACTTACCTCTACCATTTTTTCTGTTTCTTTATCAAAAGCCTTCGTAATAGCTTGATAATGAGAAGCTATCCTTTGTGATCGTTGTTGTACTTCACTATCTCTTATATCAGACATTTCCATTTCATTTTGAAGGTGACTTATACCTGCTATTTTTTGCTTTATTGGACCATCTATATGATCTGTTGCAGCCGTGACCAACTCAGCATGAGCTTGTAGCATAATATTCGATGCTGAGAAGGCAACTCTAATATCTTCCATAGAAGGTTGATTAGGTGCTAATGCCGTCGATTTGACTCTTAACATTTTTACAATAGTGACCGATGGATTTCCTTCTTTTATCGAAAGATCTACAGGTACGTCTCCACCAGAAACATAACGTTTACCGTCTGGCCCGGTTGTATAATTATAATGAGGTAAACCTGTATTCCCGCCTCCTACCAACTGATGCGCACGTTCATGCTTTTTAATTTCGGCATCTCTTTGTTGTAGTTCTTTGATGACCTGTTGTTCAAGTTCATGCTGTATTACTCGCTGGAGTTCTGACTCTAAACTCTGCGCTGATCTTTCGATGCTATATCTTCCGCTGGTGGATGGGTCTTTTTGGGTTGAAGCGCTTTTCTTTGCTGAAGGCTCTTTCCTAGCCGGTAACTCTGCTGTAACATATTTTTCTGCTAAAGATTGGCTTACTGCACCAGGCTGAGTAATGAGATCGCGTTGGACATTCTCACGCTGTAAGCTTTGAGTAGCCTGATTGGTGATAGTAGCAATAGATAAATTAGGCGAATGTTGCGTTATATTCATAACCATTTCCCCCGCGATTAGTACTCATTTATTACTTTGATATAAGCGTGATATTTATAACCTGGTATTGCTTACATGCTAAGATTTAAATTTTTATGAGAATTAGACTGTCACATCAAGTAACGTGCCTAATGACTCGTCTGCACTTTTTATAACTTCAACCGAGGTGTTCGCTTGATGCTCGGCCACTTTTAAATCAACAATCGATTGACTGATTTCATTTAATTCTGACGAAGAAGATTCAATGGAGGATGAATTATTAAGATTATTATGGGGGATATAAGCGTTAACAGCTTCTTGTATCGCGTTAGGCATAACAGCCAATACTTCACTGTTAACGATGTTTGTTGCAGATGGGTTATTGGAGCTTATTTGCGCACTTATCTCTTTAGCAGACTGTTGTATAGCTACAGTTGCTTTGTGAAAACCTTCTATACCACTACCCATTACTGACTGGATTTCCATAGAATATCTCCTCTTTAGAGTAAGTTAATTATGGTACAATTAACATCAAAAGTAAAATTTCAATATTTATACACCCTTATTTTCATTGGCTTCAGTCGGTTTTTGAACAGCTTTTATTTCAACCAATCTAATAATACTTTTGTAAAATCATCTAGATGTGAAATAAATGGCGCGTGTGAGGCTTTAGGGAAAATCACCTGTTTACTCGTTGGTGTAATTGTCTTAATTAATGGGATAACTTGTTTAGGTACCAAACCATCCGTTTGGCCATAAAGCTGCAGAATAGGGACATTAATTTCTGATAAAACAGTTCTTAAATCACACGAATCAAGCAAAGCTAACGAATTCTCGAGTGTTTCTTTAGTTGGTAAATCATATGCCATTATCAATTCGGTAAGGTGTTTAATGTCTCGTCGTAAGCTTGAGCTCCCCATAGCTTGTATTTTTAGAAAGCCTTTAATGGTTTTTTCTATATCATTTTGTAATTGATTATGAAAAGACTTTAAAACCGACTTTTTAATTCCAGGCCAGTCAGTGTTATTTTCATTAACTTGTTCAGCAACAAAATAAGGAGTACTCGCTACGGTAATTAATCCGGCTACTTTCTCTGGAAATTGATGTGCTATTTGTGTTGCCACTAGGCCACCTAACGACCACCCCATGAAAATAGCAGGTTCATTAGTCGTTTTTTGAACAGAGTCGAACACCTTGTTTGCCACATCATGCAATGTGTAAGGGGTTACCCCGTTTTTTGCATTCAAGCCAAAACCAGGTAAATCAACGGTTATCACTTTTAAACTGAACACTGTATTTAAAGCTAGCGATGCTTTAAGAGATTCGATGAAAGGTTGCCATACCCCTGAGTTCAGCCCCCAACCATGAAGTAAAACCAAATTGATAATTGATTGCTCTTTAACTTCATTTTCAGCTTTAGGCTGAAGATTAATATCTGTTGTGGTAAATACCAGAGAATTTGCCATGCTTATATAACCTACGACGAGAAATGTTAGGGCATTGTGTTAAGTCAACCCTGAATAAACTAAAGGACTAGTTTACAATAATGAAGATTCAAAAACAGCTTTCCCAACGGATAATCACTTGGTTATCTTTATCAGCCAAGGTTGAATTATTAAAGAGGGTTAAATCCTTAAAGAAAGGTAAATCATCAAATATCACCAAAGCACTCAAAAGTAACCTAGCCAGTTTATGGTATTCGTTTAGAAAATCACTCGGTGGATGTGATTTATGTTCCAACCCCACCGATAAGCACCTCCTACTTTGTAATGATTGCTTAAATGATTTACCCCTATTTAGATACCAACTTATTACAGGGGACTTACTCAACTGGCCGGCTATTAATAAACTTCTTCCTAAAATACACTTCGACCACCTGTTCTGTTTAGCTCCCTATAAGCCTCCTGTTAATGGATGGATACGACAGTTTAAATATAACGGCCGTTTTGAGTTAGCGAGCTTACTAGCCGATTTACTATCGAAGCACTTTTTGGACATTGAAAAAAATCTTTTAAAACCATTCGATTTAGTAGTAAGTGTTCCTGTGCATATCTCAAAATGGCAAAGTCGAGGCTATAACCAGGCCCATCTTTTAGCCTCCCCTATCGCAAAGCATTTAGAATGCGCATACATGCCAAATTTAATTGAGCGCTGTGTTAAAAACATCAATCAAGTCGGCCAAGATGGAAATCAGAGAAGAAAAAATTTAAAAGGCGCATTTAAGCTCAAAACCTCATTACCCGAATCAGCCAAACATATTGTGATAGTAGACGATGTTGTTACCACAGGAAGCACTGCCAGTGAGATAGCTAAAATACTCAAATCTGCAGGAGCGCAAACAATAACGGTCATGGCAGTTAGCTTATCATTGCCTGAAAAGTAATTAATCTAAAAATAAATAGCCTATAGCGCCATAGAAAGATAAAATAGCTCAACATATGTTGAATCATATTTTATCCGTTCTCATTCTGGTTAAAATATTTAGTCAACAAAGTTAAATTTTATTTTGAAACTTAAGAGAAATCATATGATCACTATTTCACCTACAGCCCAAGAACACTTCGTAAAGCTGCTTTCTCAACAAGCAGAAGGCACACACATTCGTGTTTTCGTTGTAAATCCTGGTACAGCTAAAGCTGAATGTGGTGTTTCATACTGCCCTGCTGATGCTGTTGAACCTGATGACATCAAAATTCCTTATGAAGGTTTCTCGGCGATGATTGATGCTGACAGTAAAGGCTTTTTAGAAGATGCAGAAATTGATTTTGTAACAGATCAAATGGGCTCTCAACTTACCTTGAAGGCACCTAATGCAAAATTACGTAAAGTAGCTGACGATGCTCCTTTATTTGATCGTGTTCACTACTTTTTACAAGCAGAAGTTAATCCTCAGTTAGCCGGTCATGGTGGTGAGTGTACTTTAGTTGAAATCACTGAAGATGGTTATGCTGTTTTACAATTTGGTGGCGGCTGTAATGGCTGTAGTCAAATTGATGTAACGGTAAAAGATGGCATTGAAAAGCAATTACTCGACTTAATGGGTGATGAAATTAAAGGTGTTAAAGATGCAACAGAACATGAACGTGGTGATCATTCTTTCTACTAAAACGCATTAGATTGAGCTAAATTAATCTCAGTTAGACTAAGGCAGAATTAAACATGTTAATGAATTTACTCGCGCGATTAGGGCAAAACCCTAAAAATAGTTTAGCGATTTTTCTTCGTGGTATCGCCTTGTTTTTTTTAGCCGTATTCTTTATTGCCATAGGGTACGTTTATCACCCTACATGGCAATTACTCGGTTTAACATTTTTATTTATGGCTTGCTGTACTGCCATTTGGGGTTATATCGGCATATTTGCTAATCGCTGGTATCACATCCTTAAAAAGAAACGTTAATTACCCATTTACCGTATTAAATTGCTTTATTTATGATTAACTTATTTAAAACTTATTGGCATGTTATTACTGGCTTGCTTATGGTAGTTATTGCAATCACTTCTCTTTGGCCAGCCGATATGCTTCCTAAAGTACCAGGGACAGATAAAACTCATCACTTTATTGCTTATACAGCTTTAATGCTCCCTACAGCCCTTTACAAAACAAAACATCGATTAATTATCGCTTTTGGATTTTTTGTTTTTAGTGGCATTATTGAGTTAATTCAACCTCTTGTTAATCGTTATGGCGAGTGGTTAGATTTGCTTGCTAATGGTGCAGGACTTTTTTGTGGCTTCATTTTAGCTTGGTTATTAAGTTTTATCTTCGGCACCAAGATAATGAAGAGCGATACCAATTCAGCTGATTAATACCTTATTCTCCTAATAGTTGCTTTTTTAATTAATGGAATTGCTATCAATACAATTTATTTATTAGCCTAGTATCAAAAACGAAACTCATTGCACGCCCTTTTAATTTTCCCTCACTTTCGTTACAGTACAATTAACAATCAACATGTAACGACTTAACATGACAGAAAACACTCTGATTCGGTTATTAAAAACATCCATTGTTATTGGGTTAATACTCATACTCTTGGGTATCTACTTACATAATTTTAGTGATTACATGGCATCTTTAGGAGTTACCGGGATTATTATAAGCGCTGTGTGTATTGCGTTTGGGATGATTTTTTCACTACCCACAAAAATGTATCTAACTTTTATTTTGGTTAAACGCGAAACAGAAAAAAATACGGAAGAAGATAAAGATAAATAAGGAAGTACAACGCATTAAAGCCTTATGCGTTATTTATTCTGCTAATTTTAATTTTTTTCTATTACATAAAAATGCCAACCAAGTGTTAAACCTCTTACTAGCATAAAGACTGAGAAAGCTGCCCATAAAGCATGGTTACCTGATAATGCTGGTAGCATGTTATCAAATAAAAACCATACTGGAAAAAAGCAAGCAAACGTAGATATAATCATAGTGTTGCGCATAATTTTTGCTTTCATTAAGCCGATATAAACACCATCAAATAAATAACACCAACACGAGACTATAGGTAATAAAATAAGCCATGGTAAGTAAATTTTGGCTGTCATGACGACGTTCTCTATGCTTGAAATCAGTCTTAGTAACCCTTCACCTGCAACAAAGAATAATATGACATAGCACATTGAAAATATAACGCTCCAAAACAAAGCAATATTGACAACTTTATGCAGTTCATCGTTATTATTCTCACCAGCTGATTTACCCACCATCGCTTCAGTTGCATTGGCTATACCATCTAAACCGAATGAAATTAATAACAAGAAATTCATTAAAATAGCATTAGCTGCAATAATCTCATCACCTAATCTTGCTCCTTGAAACGTAATAAAGATAAAACAAATTTCCAAACATAATGTTCTAATTAAAATATCTCGATTAAGTTTGAAATACCCTAATAAACTATGCTTTTCTAACAGCTTTCTTACAAAGTTTTTATTGTGGCTAAATAGTTTCGTAATAGCTTCTTTATAATGATAAAAAACAGTTAACAAGCCTAAAGTAAGACCACTGTATTCGGCGATTAACGTTGCCAATGCAACACCTTGAACTTGCCAATTAAAAACAAATACAAATAATAAATCTAACAAGACATTTATCAAATTAGTGGCAATCAAAATCCACATCACTTTGTTAGCTTGATGGTTACCAATTAGCCAACCTAAAACAACTAAGTTTGCAAGTCCTGCGGGTAATCCCCAAATTCGAATTTCACTATATTGTCTTGCATAAAACTGCACGTTTTCTGAGCCACCTGCTAAACTAAGTGCAGTATTTATAAATGGAACTTGTAGTAAAATAAGAAATAAACCAATGCCAAAAGCAACTAAGATGCCTCGGCAAAGTACGAGTAAATTGTTTTCAATATTTTTTTTCCCTAATGCTTGAGCACTCAAACCTGTGGTAGACATGCGTAAAAAACCACAAAGCCAAAGGATTGAGGTAATAATCATTGCCCCAACTGTGCTTCCACCTAAATAATAGGCGTGAGATAAATGGCCAATTACAGCGGTATCGACTAAACCAAGTAAAGGAACGGTGATATTTGACAAAATCATTGGTAACGCTAGCCAAAATAAATTTTTATGAAGCGCTGCGTTCGACGTAAAAAATTGGTTATATGTAGTCATAAGTTAATGTTTCTATCTGTTTTTCATTTTTATTTAAATGATTAATTTAATTAAACTAATTTCATCACAGCCATCTATTCAAAGAGAAAGGGTAAAGCACCATGAAACACCTGTGCACACTATTTAGCAAGCATCATAATTTCTTTATTGCTTCTGCTTTTTTAAGCATCATTTTATTAGCTTTCTCTGCAAGTGCTTTTAGTGCCGTTATTCTACAGTATCATCACGTCAGTAGCACTACCCCAAAAAGCACTAGCATTACACCTGCACAATTTGAATTACACTTAAAGTACCTAAAAGATAACAACTTCAAAGTTGTACCATTGTCGGTGTTAGTTGACTCGATACAGAAACAAACGCCTATGGAAGATAAAACGGTTGCTATTACATTTGACGATGCATATATCGATGTACTAACCCAAGCTAAACCCTTACTCGATAAATATAATTATCCCTATACCATGTTTGCTAACGCGAATATAATTGATAAGAATGAAGGTAAAAAAAACTCGCAATATCTATCTTGGGAGCAACTAAAAGCCATGGGTGATGACGGGATGATCATTGCTAACCATGGGTTTGAACACGACTCTATGATCAGAGTACCGAATGGCTTAACAAAAAAAGAATGGTTAGATAAACGCGCTGAACAATTACTAAAATCTGAACAAATTATTAAAGACAAAACTGGTCAAAATTGGCGTTATTTTGCTTACCCTTATGGTGAATATGATGTAGATGTGCAGGCATGGATTAAAGAAAATAACTTCATCGCTTTCTCTCAGCAATCAGGCGCTATTGGCTTAACTACTGATTTATCGATTATTCCTAGATTTCCTGCCTCAATGCCTTACGATAAAATCCCAAGTTTACGAGACAAGTTAAATTCGTTAGCGTTTGATATCACTTTAGAAGGTAAAAATGCGCAAACAGTCTTTGAACATAAACAAGCACAAAGTATTACTTTTAGTGTAGCAACCGATGACTTTTATAAATCACAATTGAATTGCTACATTTCGGGACTCGGTAAACAAAAAATAAAGTGGCTTGATGACAACAACTTTTCCATAGATTTTTCCAAACCTTTGCCTTCTGGTCGTGTCCGTTGTAACTGCACTGCAGCTAGCATAAGCAAGTCAGGGCGTTATTATTGGTACTCTAAGCCTTGGTTTGTATTAAAACCAGGAGGGGCTTGGTATCACCTTTAGGGCAATACACGTTAAAAGCTTTAAGCTGCCAGTTATAAGTTAACAAAGTGCTTGGTTTCTTTTTCCCTGCCTTTACTGTATACCAGTAACTTTTCTTGCTCGGAAATTAAACCACAGGTACATGCACTTTGCCTTCCATTAAAATCCGCGCACTGCGGCTCATTGTTACTTTTTTTACGACCCAACCTTGTGATAATTTTTCTGTTTGTGCGCCCACTTTTAAGGTACCAGAAGGATGTGCGAAAGTTACTTGTTCAAGTGCTTTACTACCTTCGTTAATACCTTCATTAAGACTTGAATTTGCTTGAGTCGCTGCATTGGCAACAATCGTTCCCTCTATAGCAGCTGCCGTGCCTATAGCGACTGCCGCGGTTCCCATCATTGCATGGTGTAATTTCCCCATAGATAGTGCTCTAACATGGCAGTCTATATCTTGTGCTAGAATTGATTTCCCACTCGACGAAACAAAGTCTTGTGCGGGTGAAACGAAGGCGATTTTCGGTGTATGTTGACGACCCTCTGCTTCTTCTAAGCTGTTTATTAAGCCCATTTTAATCGCGGCATGTGCCCGCATCGTTTCAAACTTAAGCAAAGCTTTTTCGTCGTTATTAATATCATCTTGCAGTTCAATGCCGGTATAACCGAGATCTTTAGCATTAAAGAAAACGGTTGGAATACCGGCATTAATCATGGTGACGGTGAAAATACCTATTTCAGGAATAACTAATTCATCAACAACATTACCTGTTGGAAACATGGCTTCATTTGGATCTACAGGTGCAACAAATTCAATTGGCACTTCTGCCGCAGGAAAAGTTACGCCGTCTAATTCAAAACCTCCTGTTTCTTGTACTTGCCCATTACATATAGGTACATTGGCAATAATTGTTTTACCAATATTTTTTTGCCAAATCCTGACTCGACAAGTGCCATTTTCAGGGACGTTTTCTGGCGCAACTAAACCAGAATTAATCGCAAATGAGCCGACAGCTGCAGTTAAATTGCCACAGTTACCGCTCCAATCAACAAAAGGCTTATCGATAGCCACTTGGCCAAATAAATAATCAACATCGTGATTATCTACAGAGGACTTATCTAAAATCACCGTTTTACTGGTGCTCGATGTTGCACCACCCATGCCATCTGTTTGCTTGGCGTAAGGATCTGGACTACCGATAACCCGTAACAAGAGATTATCTCTTGCTACACCAGGTACTTGCGCTGCTTTTGGCAGGTCAGTTAAGTTAAAGAACACTCCTTTTGACGTACCACCACGCATATAAGTTGCTGATACTTTTATTTGCGGTAAGTACTTTGTTTCCTGTTTATTTATCATCAGTGTCCTGTGTTTTTTCTTTGTTTTTTGCTTGTTAAGTATTAAGTGTTTGAAGCAAGGAAGTCATTAGCAAACTTTTGTAAAACACCGCCAGCGCCATAAACCGAGACCTCTTCTTCTGTATCTAATCGACACTTCACTGGAATTAGCACTTGTTCATTAT
>CAWVWK010000020.1:0-24213 GCA_963933725.1 uncultured Colwellia sp. | reverse complement strand
ACTTTCCTAGCCGAATTCTAATAAACCGAATAAGGGCAGGACATGATCCTGCCCATAGTGCGAGTTGTGCCTCTGGTCTAGAGTTAGATATTATTGATATTCCGCAATCGATTTCTGTGATCACCGATAGTCAAATGGAAGACCTTCAATTAAATGGACAATGTAAAAATACTGATAATTGAGGATGAAAAAGAGCCTAATCAACCATTGGCTGAATTGATTGAGGCCAATAATTTTTTAGCCGTACAATGTTACGACGGTGAGTCGGGTTTGGTGAAGACAAGCAGTCAACAATGCAGCAGAATTTGTTCGTGTCAAGCGAGGCCAAAATCACTCTAAGAGAATAGAATAATAGGCGTTTCGAGACTTTTACATACCGATGAATATTTAGGTTTTATTAGTCAAAAAATAGCTGGATTAGCATCACTAGTTGCTTGCTTTCTTGGCGACGATTAATCAGCTCGAAGAAAAGAATTTCATTTCAGCATCAATAAAATTGATGCAATTATAAATGATAACAATTATCAATTGCATTAGCGTGATTAAAGTCATAAAATTTACATATTAATAACAATTATACTTTGAGTGCCATTTTAATGAGCGAAGTTAAAGAAAATACAAGAACGAGTGTTTTTACCTCAATAAAGAGCCGAAATATTGCGGCTGTGCTTATGGCTTTTATTACGTGCGTCGTATTAATACCAGGTATGACAACCTATTTGCCATTTAATATGGCTGACCAAATTGCAGTGCCTATCTTACTATTTCCTTTTATTTGGACAGCACTTTGCTTATACAGCTATATGGCTGAAAAAGCATGGCAGCCTTGGGCTTTGATGTTATTGCTGTGCATTAGTCATGGCACTCTATCCTACATTGCATTAACGAACTAGCAGGTGATATAAACTAATGAAAAGTAAGTCAATTAAAAAGTTATACACATTGCATAGTTGGGTTGGAGTGATAACCGGCATTTTATTGTTTGTTATTGCTTTTACCGGTTCAGTGTCTGTTTTTGGCCGAGCTGAAATCAAAATATGGGCAAACCCTGAAATTCGTGCGCTAGCGCCAATAGATACAGCTAAAATTGAACAGCTAATCGAAGACTATTCTCACAAAGTGCCTGAGCATTACAAAGAAGAGATATTAGTTTTTCTTCCAGCGGTTCGTTCTTCTACCAAGCTATTTATCATGTTTGAATCTCATCATGGTGAACCCATTGATGAAAGCCTAATTGTTGATGGTGAAAAGCCAAAGCGCAATCCTGCAGTAGCTGCTGTATATGAGTTTGATCCAGTGACCTATGAATTGGTTGGGGAAGAGCGAGGGTTGGTTGAAGAGCTTTTTGCCAAAAGCAAATATGATATGTCGGAATTTATTGTAGGTTTTCATGCCGATTTGCACATGGGTAGGCCAATTGGGCTGCTCACAACCGGTATATTAGGCTTAACCATGATGCTCTCAATCGTAACGGGTATCTTTATTCATCGTAAAATATTGGCTCAAATGTTTATCTTTCGACCTAAGAAAAGTTATTCTTTAATGCTAAATGATGGTCATAAAGCTATCGGTGTCTGGGGGCTGTTGTTTAATTCTGTTATCGCTTTTACAGGTGCATTTTTAGGTTTAGCTATTGTGGTATTGGTACCAGCGGCTGCCTTTGTCAGTTTTGGTGGGGATCAAGAAAAACTAATAGAAACATTTAACGCGGTTCCAGATCCTATTATCCAAAACGTTGCGCAACCGACCGCGATTGCTTCTGCATTTGATAAAATCCTAGTCCTAGATGATGAGTTAGTGGTAAATACGCTGACTATAAAAGGTTATGGTGATACGAGTGCAATGATGTATTTTGGCGCAGCTGGCGGTGAAACAGTGGGCTATCAAACGGTTGTTTATGATGCACAAGCCGTATACATTGACCAATATACTACTTATGAACAATTAGGTGGTTATACGGGCGTTATTCTGGATGTGATGTTCCCATTACATTTTGGTAATTTTGGTGGAATTTTTGTTAAAATTATTTGGACCATTTTAGGGATGGGGACAGCACTATTGCCGCTGACGGGTTTAATGTTATGGATGGAACGTGGAGTGAAGGCGACAAATCCAAAATACAGCTTGAAAACGTATCAGCGTTTTAACCGATTAATTGTCGGTGGCTGTGGCGGTATTGTTATAGCGACTTTCATGCTATTTCCTGCGCAAATGTTTTTTAAATATTTATATGAAGTTGACAATATTGGACGAGCGCTTTGGTGGCCATTTTTTGGCAGCTGGCTTTTAGTATTACTGTGGGCAAGTATCGCACCTTGTGAAAAGCGAGTAGCTAAATACTCTGCTTATATTACTGCTTTTTTACTTATGAGTATTTTTCCAATTGATATTGCGGTAACAGGTACAAACTTATTTACCCAATGGACGCACGGGCAGTTTGTTAGTTTAGGAATAGATTTAACTTGTTTTGCCCTAGGTGTTTATTTACTTAAGGTTGTTAAGAAGTTTGAACGTGCACAAGCGCACAAAAATTCACAACATATTGCGTTAGAAATCGTACAAGAAGGAGTTTAAGTGATAGTACTTATTGCCACCGTGTTATCATTCATCGTTGTTTTCTTATTACAAGACAATGGAGAGCTAACAAAAAGTAGATCAAAGCTAATTGCTGCTATAAGTTTATTGGCAGCCAGCGCAATTTTATACTGCATGGAGTTCGGCACATTACGTGGTGTTTTCGTCTTAGTTGGCGCATTAACTTTACTAGGTACCTTATTTACATTGCTACGCTATAAATTAGTAAAAACGTAACATTATACTTAATAACTATGCGCACCCTAAATGTGGGCTAATAGTTAAACAAAAAAGAGGAAATAAAATGAAAAAAATAGTGACTAGTGTAATTGCTTCTCTAATCTTAACGGTTTCTAGCGCTCAGGCTGATGAAAAATATAAACACTTTCCATCTTTAGATTCTGCCGACACCGCAACAGCTTTATGCAACCTTGAACAGTTTAATAAAAAGCTCCAAGCGATTGTGAACAAAGATGATTTAAAACCTGAAGATATGGTAAAAGTTCATGAGTTAACCTATACGTTAGAAAATGCAGTTTTTCGACTACAAAAAGATTTAGAAACGATTGCTGTTGATTTAGAAAATGTACATAAAGCTTCTGAGCGCTTGGATAATAATACTATTAAAGGCTCAGGAAAAGATTACTTAGATGCCACAAGTAAAATTTTAAATAAAAACGTATGTAAATAATTTAATATGTCATCCCAAACACCTGCTGATTCGGTTGGAGTTATAAATACCAATGACTTCTCTGGTCGTATCAGCCTTAACAGCAAGTGCAATATATAAGCTTCACTAGATATTCTATGCCGTTTAGTTTTAACGTACGTAGCGTCTAGATAAATAATAGGCTAATAGCTTAATAGCTTCTGCTCGCTAAAATCTTGCATCGCTTGTGATCAGCTTTTTGTTATCTGCGAAAAAATCTTAATTAAATGAGTAGAGGCTTTTATTTTTATCTAATTAGACACACTTTATTGGGACGGTATGGTTTCTGGTTTAATAGAAACGAGCATTTTACTCACGCGTCATTATCTAAATGTTTTCAAACAAGTCTAAGGTAAAAAAAAGAGCTTAGCCTTCGCTAAACTCTTTTTGATAAGCCACTTTAAACCCTTAGTACCCTGCATTAAAATGCTTATTTGCCAGCATGTTGAGCATCAAGTTTTTCACGCAGAGATACCGCCCATTTTCTTATAGAGCGTTTTGCATCGGCGCGATTAGAAACGCGGTTTGACCAATTTGCATAGCCTCTATCACCTATCACTTCGTTATCAACGATACGGGCGAGTATTTGACCACTTACTGCGTCATAAACTTCTAAAAATAACGTAGCCTCTCCTGATTCTTGTGTATAAGTTCTGCCTCTGCTCGCTGTCTGAAGATCTGGGGCATACACATCTAAGTCAATTATTGCAGGCTTTAATAGCAGGGTTTTACCATCAACTTTATCTACTAAATAATTGTACTTTGATGCGCCAAGTTCTTCCTTAAATATCTCATCAAATAATTCAGCTACTTGTGATTTAATTCGCATCATATCGTCATCTTTTACTCTATTAGAGAGTGATATTTGATCGCGATTATAGTCACGCTTCCAGTTCTTCTTGAACGATACTTGACTAGGTGCCAGCTTAACTTTGTCATACTCAGAGAAATCTACTCCCTCCTTTTTATACGCTATAGTCGAGCTAGTAGATATTTCAAGGTTCATACCTTCAGGAGATACCGCAGGTGCATCACTTGTTGTAGTACAACCTAACATCGTAAATATTGTTAATGATATCACGGTAATTTTCGAATAAATTTTCATATTTTATCCTTACTAATTAGATTATTAATAATAAGTTGTCACTTCCTTCAACCACGACGATTAGCAACGGGTCTATTTCCCATACTACTGGCATGCCTTGATTTATTCAACTGCTGTTGATTCAACGAAAGTTATTTACTTAATTCTCACCTAAATATCAATCGTTCTAAAAGTCAGGTTAATACGAATATCTTTTATTTTTTTTGTGGGTGGTAATCTATGTAACCAATGTTCTTGGGTATTTTCTTTCATGACTAACAAGCTTCCTGCTGGCAATTCAATATTCACTACTTCTCTTGTCTTTTTATGTTTGAAACAAAATTTTCTTTGTATACCTAGGCTAAGTGAAGCAATTGCCCCCCTCTCTTTCAAGTCTTTTTCTCCATCACTGTGCCAAGCCATGCCCTCTGCGCCGGAATGGTATAAATTTAATAAGCACGCGTTATAGGTTTCGTTTGTCGCCTGTTCAATAATCCCTTTAATCGCCAATAATGGCTTCGTCCAAGGCAGTGAGGTTTTTGTGGTGTTTGAATAGGTATAATTGAAGGAGTTGCCCAATTTTGACTCGCCATACCAAGCAACTTTTCTTTTAGTCTCGATGAGTTTACCGAATATAACAGCGCGATCATGGACCCACTCAATTTCATTTAAAAAGCAGTCATAAAAATATTCGCATTCTTGCTCGCTAATAATGACACCATAATACTCAGCACAGCCATCGGCGGGTAAAATGTTAATTATTTTCTGCTCGGGTAGAAAACCTAAATCGAGATCTTGCGTGTATTTCATCCACTATGCCTATTTATACGAACCCTATAAGTATATATTACATCAAGAAAATAGTTTAAATGCACAAATTTAATTAAATTTCGCTCAATAAAAAACCGCATCAGTTAACTTAACTAGTTACCCTATGCGGTTTAATTAATTCAAACCTAATGGTTTAAACTTTTTGCTGAACATAGACTATGTCAGCACAAAATAGTGTTTAACGGTCTATTTTGCTGAGCGGCTTTCGCGTTTACGATCGCTTTCTTTCAAGAATTTCTTACGAATACGAATATTCTCAGGCGTAACTTCAACTAACTCATCGTTATCGATAAATTCTAGAGCTTGTTCTAACGTCATTTTGATAGCAGGTGTTAATACTTGCGCTTCATCAGTACCAGATGAACGAACGTTAGTTAATTGCTTACCTTTAAGCACGTTAACGGTTAAATCATTATCACGGCTATGAATACCAACAACTTGACCTTCATATACTTCTACACCATGTTCAATCATCATGCGACCGCGAGATTGAAGGTTAAAGATAGCATTTGTTAAAGCTTTACCTGTCGCGTTTGCAATCATAACACCATTTAAGCGCTGACCAATATCGCCACCTTTATGAGGACCATATTCGAAGAACGTGTGGTAAATTAAGCCAGAACCAGAAGTAATGGTCATGAACTCAGTTTGGAAACCGATTAAACCACGACTTGGCATAATAAAGTCCATACGAATTCGACCCGTACCGTCAGGTGCCATATCGGTTAGTTCAGCTTTACGGATACCCATTTTTTCCATGATAGTACCTTGATGCTGTTCTTCAACATCAATGGTAACTGTTTCATAAGGTTCTTGTAATTCGCCATCAACCATACGCTCGATAACTTCAGGACGAGAAACGGCAATTTCAAAGCCTTCACGACGCATGTTTTCGATTAAGATACCTAAATGAAGCTCACCACGACCAGAAACTTTGAACTTATCTGGATCATCTAACTGCTCTACACGTAAAGCTACGTTGTGAACTAATTCTTTATCTAAACGATCTTTAATATTACGTGATGTAACAAACTTACCTTCTTTACCACAAAATGGTGAAGTGTTTACTTGGAAAGTCATGTTAATTGTTGGTTCATCAATAGATAATGCTGGTAAGCTCTCTACTTCATTTGGACAACAAATCGTATCAGAGATTTTCAACTCACCTAAACCTGTTATAGCGATAATATCACCAGCATGAGCTATTTCTGCTTCATGGCGCTCTAGGCCTAAGTAACCAAATACTTTACCTACTTTACCATTGTGTAAATTACCAGCGGCACACTTAACAGTTACCTGTTGGTTTGGCTTTACACTACCACGGGTAATTCGACCAACACCGATTACGCCTAAGTATGAGCTGTAATCAAGTTGAGAAATCTGCATTTGGAATGAACCATCTGGATCGGCATCTGGTGCAGGTACTTCATCAATAATAGTTTGGAATAAAGGCGTCATATCACCGCCAGTTTCGCCTTCTTCAAGCGTAGCCCAACCATTGATAGCTGAAGCGTAAACTACTTTAAAGTCAAGTTGTTCATCAGTAGCACCTAAGTTGTCAAATAATTCGAAAACTTGATCCATAACCCAATCAGGACGAGAACCTGGCTTATCAATTTTATTGATAACAACAATTGGCTTCAAACCTTGTGCGAATGCTTTTTGTGTAACAAAACGCGTTTGTGGCATTGGACCTTCTTGCGCATCAACAATTAGTAAAACACAATCTACCATTGACATTACACGCTCTACTTCACCACCAAAATCGGCGTGACCAGGAGTATCTACAATGTTCACACGGTAGTCATTCCAGTTTACTGCAGTATTTTTGGCTAGAATGGTGATACCACGTTCTTTTTCAATATCATTTGAATCCATTACACGATCATCGTGACCAACGCGTGCATCTAACGTACCTGACTGCTCAAGCAACTTATCTACTAGGGTTGTTTTTCCGTGGTCAACGTGGGCTATTATCGCCACATTTCTTAATTTATCTAACACAGGCTTTACTCGCTATTGCTATTGTAGTTACACATAAAAGTAGCTTTTGCTAGCACATGCAACGATGGATTTGTCTGGGCGCGCATTATACAGCAACCAGGCCGAAAAAGATAATTTATTACGTGATAGGATTTATCAAGCTTTGTTGATTATTTATACTGCTGTTTTTAGTCTTTAAAAAGCAGTAATTATGACTAGGAGTCGTTCAACTTGAAATGACAATGGGCACTCATATCAATTAAGAATAACCAAGCTATGGTTTATTTTAACCAGTTTAGTTGAGTAATAACTTAATGGCATTGGTATAATTATTTGCTGACGATTATAAGCGCGTCTTCAACAAATGAAACTAATGAAACTAATGAAACTAATGAACCTAATGAACCATAGGGCAACGGTGTTAAAACTAGTGCAATAGCACCGCGTTCAAACTGTCTAAATTTTGTCTAATAATTTTGCTGGTTTTATAGCAACGAATGCGTACATAACTATGGCAACTACGCAAAGTTAATGATGAGCCCATAGTAGCTAATTTCGCCGCTTTATCGAGCTCTGCCCATATGCCAAAAAGGTAGGGTAAAACAAAAGCCCAAGTAATAGCTATAATGATATTGGTTATCAAATAAACATTGGCGACTTCACTATAATGTATTAACCAACTACATAAAGCGGTTAACAGAGTGCCTATTAAAAATACAACGTTTCATGAAAAATCGTCAGTCCAGCATTTTCTTGGCTGGTATCTAGTTTTTCGATTCTCGAGTCTTAACTTACACCCGACCACTTAAAACTTTCAACATCGTTTTGCTTTGCAGCTAAACCATTGCAGCTTGTCCTGCATGGACTATTTCACTTAACTTACTTTCTTGCGCTGAAAGTAACTTATACAAATGAAGTTGGTTTTTGGCTCTATCAATATTATGTTCGCTATGGGCTGCATGAAAATACACGTCACCATTGATATAGTCTGTTAAGAATCTAACACCAATCATAAAAGGTAATAACTGAGCACCGATGACTAAGCTTTTTAGCTCTAATGGCGTTATTTTCCCATCAAAACCTTTAACGTATGAACTCGCTAACGCCATAAATACATCGAATTTAATCGACATAGCCGCTAAATTTTTGCCATCTTCAGGTTCTGTTGAACAACATGTTCTTACCATGTCACCAAAATCATTCATTAAGAAGCCTGGCATACAGGTATCCAAATCGATTACTGCAACCGGGGCTTTTTCATCTGAACCAAATAATAAATTATTAATTTTAGTGTCGTTGTGGGTAACATGCATTGGGAGTTGTGCAGAAATACTCGCAACTCCATCAATAAATGCTTTTTGTGCAAAGCAATAATCAACTAAATTTTGACATGAAGCTAGACGATTCGCAGCATTATTTTTTACGGCTTCAGTTAGTTGATCAAGTCTGGATTGTAAATTATGAAAATTGGGGATAATTTCCGACAAGCTTTCTGCTGAAAAGTCACTTAACGCAGCAGTAAACTGAGCAAAGGCACTGCCTGCTTGCTCAGCTTGCTCAATTTCTTCTATTGATTCAACCGTATAACATTTAGGAATGTATTCTAGCGCTCGCCAATATGCTCCATCAACTTGAACAAACACTTCACCTTGCTCAGTTTTTACTTGAGAGATGGGCGCAAGAGCAAATTCTCCTTTACGTTGTTTATTGCACAGATGCTCGCTAATAAGCTCTGCATTATTAATTACCTGTAATGGTTTTTTAAAAACGTGGTGATTAATGCGCTGCAATACAAAAGACTGCACTGTGCTTTTTACGAAAAAAGTCCAATTAATAAGGCCATTTCCTAGTGGAGAAACAGTACTATTTTCTAAAGAACAACCGAAATGAGATATCACTTCCTCTAACGTTTTATCACTTACTACCTTGCTATCCATTAGAGCTATTGTCCTTATTCTTATTTTTTAGCATCACTTTTTTCATAAAAATTTGTTTTTATTTGCCGGCTTAATTGTCTATTAGCCCTAAATTAAGAGGCTTATACTATACTAAACCACTCACAATGAGTAGTAGACATAAGGATATTTTTTTACTGTTTTATTATTAAAAAGGCTCACTATATGCTTCTTCGAAAAGTTAAGCAGTGAGCCTTACAGAAATTCAAATCTAAAGTTTTTAACTTTTAAAAGCTAACAAGTAAAACTAATGAATTAAGAGGTGTTATTGTGATAGAGACAACGCCTTTGCCATTGGTAACTTTGAGCGTACTCGTCGCGTTCTCTTGGCTGTCTGTACCATCTAAAGCATTACCTGAAGCAGCATTAGAGGCTAGAACATCTTGCAAAGGATACTCACCATCTGCTAATTGCCATGCTGAAATAAGTTCAGCTGGCACTTCGATAATCGCATCTTCTGGTGTATTAGCGAATTGGTTTACGACAATAACTCGCTCACCTTCAAACCAACGTGTAAAAGCAAATAATGAGAAAGCATTATCTGCTTTTAGTTTAGTCTCTGTTTGTGTGAGAGTGTCTGCTTTTAGTGAAATATTTAATGGTGCATATTCCCCTTTAGCTATTGAAGACATTGAAGATAACGACATTAAACGACGATAGAAGTCGATTAACGCTTTCTCACTTTCTGTTGACTTTCCCCCATCAAATGCGCCTTCATTCATCCATCGTTGATGCGCAGGAACACCAGCGTAATCAAAAATAGTTGTTCGAGTTGCCGTACCAAACCCTGAGTTTAATGCCCCTGGCTCGCCAACATCTTGACCAAAATACAACATAGTAGGTGCTCGGCTTATCAAGGTAGATGCTACCATCGCAGGCTTACCAATGTTTGCGTCACCAACAAAATCAGGGCTAGCAATACGTTGTTCATCATGGTTTTCTAAAAAGTGAATCATATACTCTTCAATATCTAATACTTCACCTTGAACTTTGTGTAACTCGCTTGCATCAACCTTGCCTTGCATAATGCCTTTTAAGGTATCGTAAAACCCTACTTTGTCATACAAATAGTCCATTTTTCCTAGATGGATAAAGTCTCGATACATCTTAGGGTTGTATACTTCTGCAATAGTGACAGCTTCAGGATTAGTCGTTTTAATGGTTGAATTTAAATAGCTCCAAAACTCTACCGGCACTAATTCAGCGACATCGTAGCGGAAACCGTCAACACCTTTACTTAACCAAAACTGGGTTATTTCTTTAAATTTAAGCCATGAATTAGGGACTTTTTTATCTTGCCAAAAAGCATAGTGATCTTGATAAGGTAGGTTTTTATACTTTTCGGGTAGCGTTGGGAAGTCATAACTACCGTCAGGTTTTACGCCGTAATTAATTTTTACCGTTTCGTACCAATCGTTCGCATCTGGTTGAGCAAGTCGACTGCCATTACCTGTCCATTTAGCAGGTGACTCATCAAACTTTCCATCAATGCTTTGGTCGTTATCTCCGCCTAAAGGTAAATAACCATTTTTTGCTTGTGGTACTTTAAAGTCTTCACCGATGACATAATAGAAGTTATTATCACGCGCATATTCAACTTCTTTATTATCTTGAGCACCAAAGTCGACCACGCCTTTAGGCTTATTTAGAGACTGATAATGGCGAGCAACATGATTTGGCACTATATCAATAATCACTTTCATGCCGTGAGAATGAGTTCTGGCAATTAAGGCCTCAAATTCAGCAAAGCGATTATTTACATCAACCGCTAAATCAGGGTTTACATTGTAGTAATCTTTGATGGCATAAGGCGAACCTGCTCTTCCTTTGACAACATCTGCATCATCAAGAGAAATACCATTAGCGGTATAATCATTGACAAGAGCATGATGTAAAATGCCGGTGTACCAGATATGAGTTACCCCTTTATCTTTAATTGCATGTAAAGCGCTATCATCAAAGTCATTAAATTTACCTACGCCATTTTCAGCTAAAGTACCCCAAGGCTTATTGGTAGTTTTTTTGTTTCCGAACAAACGTGTTAATACCTGATAAACGACTGGCTTGCCTATCGCTGGCAGTTCAGAGCGACGTGGAGCATCAACAATTTGCTTACTTGCAACCATTGGAGTTACTATAGATGGAGTACTTTCACCACCACCACCACATGAGACAACGCCTGTTGTTAGCAACGACAGAATAATAATTTTTTTTATGTTGATGGTTAACACTGAAATGAATCCCCTTTGCTCTTAAGTTTTTAATATTATTTATATTCTGATGCTAAAGGTTTACTTGTAAATTGAATAGTGACTACATACGTATTCATTAGGTTGACATCCTCCCACCACTATATCAATGATTATAGTGATGATTCCTAATGCTAGACGCTCATATCCGAGCCCAAGAATGTTCTTAGCTGCATTAATATCTCTATCATGCATAGTGTCACAAGCACGACAAATCCATTCTCTTATTCCTAACCTGCTCTACCTTTTGGACCGTCTAGGCGTGAGGCACAACACGAACAAGTCTTGGTGGGGTATGCTTCGTTTACTTCTTCAAAAACTATGCCTGCGTGATCGCACTTATATTCCAACATTGTTTTCACTGTAGACCACCCTGAATCTAAAACAGACTTAGCCATTTTAGTTTTTACCAAGGCTTTGCTACTAACGTTACCAACGAAAATTGCAGAGTTTTCTTGCACCAACTTATGGCTGTATTTGTGCAGGGTATCAGTCCTGCGGTTTTGTATCTTTGCGTGAATAGCTTTAACTCGTATTTTATTATTTGCACGTTGATCTATACCGAGCTTACTTTCTAGTTTTATGTATTCGCGACCTTTGATTTTATAGCCATTGCTATCGGTAGCTGTTTCTTTACAACCTAAATCAATACCAACCGATGCAGTTCCATTTGTTTGTGTTGATTCAATATCAACCACAACATTGAAATACCAACGTCCTCGACTGTCTTCATTGAATGAGCCTGATTTGAATTTGTAGCTTGATAAGCCCTAGCTATCCCATACTTTGAAATATTTCTTATTGGGCTAAACCTGCCCGTTTTTTAAGCTGACACAGTCTTTTCTTACAGGGACACAACCAAGAGAGCGCTTTACACCGCTAGCTTATCCTCTATTTTTTGAACTGTTTTCTACGAGTAACATATTCATGCCCGATCATCTGAACGGTAGCAGAATTAAGACCAAATTCTTTGTTTGCGCCTTTCATATAGCTTTGTAGATCGTAACCAGAAAGCCATCTCTGACGCTCTTCTATACTTCTATAACCTATCTCGTTGCAATAATTCCATACTTGATTGACCGAGTAAGCCCACGTATTAAGCGTTTTCACATGCTTATCGCGGATTCGGATTTTCAAAGTTTTCGTGTGGGAAATATCGCTCATAACTGTGATAATACACAGTGGTTTTTAGATTATAAAGAGGCGAAGTTATACATCGGTAATACTTGAAAAAAAACATAACTTCGCTATGTGAGCTATCCATCCCCATCTAAGCCTTACGCGCTTTAGATAGAGAATTCCGCTATATTCGTTAACAAACGATAACATGAATTACTTTAAAATGGCTTTAAATGGAGTAAAGAAAGAAGTAAGCTTTGTTCTGTTCTTTATTTACCTAATATAGCGAACTTTAAAATTTACCTCTAAAATCGGTTAGACTACAATCAAAAAAATAATATTGAAGGGAATAACACCGTGGCAAGAATAATTGATTTACGAAGCGATACTGTGACCCAACCTTGCAAAAGAATGCAAGAAGCAATGGCAGTAGCGCCAACGGGTGACGATGTATACGGCGAAGATCCTACCGTTATTAAACTGCAAGAATATGCAGCTAATTTACTCAATAAAGAAGCCGCGTTGTTTTGTCCTTCAGGTACACAAAGTAATTTAATCGGTTTACTTGTACATTGTGGACGAGGTGATGAATACATTGTGGGCAGCGCAGCTCATACCTATCTATACGAGGGTGGCGGTGCTGCCGTATTAGGTAGCATTCAACCACAACCATTACCGTTGAAAGATAATGGCACTATGGATTTAACGCAATTAGAAAGTGCTATTAAACCTAGAGACATTCACTTTGCTCGAACAAAATTAATATGCTTAGAAAATACACATAATGGTCTAAGCTTACCCGCTGGTTATACAAAAGCTGTAAAAGAAATAGCGCAACAACATAAATTAATGATGCACTTAGACGGTGCGAGGTTATTCAACGCATCCATAGAAACAAATACAACACCTGCAGAATTATCAGCACACTTCGATAGCATTTCCATTTGTTTATCTAAAGGTTTAGGAGCACCTGTAGGTTCACTTCTTGTAGGCTCAAAAGAATTTATTAACGAGGCTAAGCATTGGAGAAAAATGTTAGGGGGTGGCATGCGTCAATCAGGCATATTAGCTTCAGCTGGTTTACACGCTTTAAAGCATAACAGAACGCGCTTAACTGAGGATCATCAACGAGCTAACGTATTGGCAAATAATCTAGCTCAAATAAATGGTGTAGATGTTGTGAACACTAAAGCCCATACCAACATGGTTTTTGTTAATGTGAGTGAAGTGATGAGAACAACGTTAGGTGAGCTAGCTCTAAAGCAAAATATTGTATTACCTTCTGGTAATAATATGCGTTTGGTTACTCATTTAAATATTAATGATAAAGATATACAGGCAATAATTGACGTATTTAAAGAAGCCTCATAAGTAAGATTTTAGCCTTAATAGCGGAATCTAAAGAGGCAGCAAAAAGTACTAGTAACTTTTATAGCGAATAAAGAGTGGCACCCATTGTGATTTATAAATTACTTTTTAGACATTAAGTCTAATAACGAAAAAACTGTCGCTTCTTAGCCAGCTTTCACTGATGACTTTTTTGAGATTTCAAATAATGGGCTATGGTGACTTGGTACCGAAAGGCCACCATTTTTTAACTGCTCGAACCATCACCATTGACCCAGGTCCATTTTTCAAAATGGCAAAAATACCTGTACCGCCAATATGTTCAGTTACTGTAAAACCAACCGCACGAATTGCTTCCGCCAAACGTTTAGCTGTTTTCTTTTCCATTAGTGATATTTAAGGATTACGGTGGAAATGCTCTCAAAGTTAACTAAGATGATTTCCTAGTCTTTATCTACAGCTGTTGCTAATTCGCTTGCATTGTCATTAGTTACACCTAATGACAACGAACTAGACAAAAGAATTGCATTAAATGCTTTCATTATTTTTATCAGTGCGACACGTATTGATAATGAATTATCTCTTCATGCTGTTTATTCTCGTACTCGTATCAGAGCACAAATATTTGCCAATAAATTTAATGTAACTCCTTGCTATACCCCTATTAAGGCCTTAAGCCAAGATAAAAAAATAGAAGCTGTGTATATCCCTAGTCCTAATTCACTACACTTTGAACAGGCCATGTTAATGCTAAAGGCAGGTAAGCATGTTATATGTGAAAAAACCTCTTGCTCGAATAGTAAACAAATTAAATTACTTTATAAAACAGCTCTACAAAACAACGTTTTTTGTATTTGAGGCTTATTTGACACAATACTTACCAAATTTTAATGAAGTTAAAAAATAAATCATATAGCGCTTTGTAAAAATAGATCACTATATCAAAAAATCAGTACTGACATCAGTGTACCTCAATGTGAAAATGCAATGTATTATGAAACAATTGCTTTTGCAAAACAGTTAAGAAATAAGGCAATAGACCAAAAAACATTGCACTATCTATGATAACAGCAGATGTTATTACGCAAGTTCGTCATTAACAGGCGGCACATTTCCAACCGATGAAAACTAAAGTGCTTATGTCATATTATCTATAACGAACCACATGACTGTCTTAAAACCAGCTTAGGTAAGATGGATTTAGTTAATACCTCAACACCATTAATGAGGTCTAATAGGGAATCAACAAGTAATTCACCGGCTAATTTAGTGTCTTGCTTAACAGTAGTTAGCGGGGGGAAAGTTAAACTGGCAATAGCGATATCATCAAAGCCAACCACTGACACTTGTTCTGGAACATTGATATTATGCTCCTTCAGTGCTCTCATTGCGCCAATTGCTATTAAGTCACATGCGGCAAAAATCGCATCAAATTTTTCATTGCTTTTTATAAGTTTAATAGCGGCTTCATAGCCAGATTCTTCAGTGTATAAGGCATTAAATTGTATAGCAGCTTTAGCATGTAAATCATGCTCTTGCAGTGCTTCTTTGTATCCTTTATAACGTTCATAAAATTCTGGAGCATGACTTGAAGCACTTCCTAAAAAGGCAATATTCTTTTTTCCTTGTTTTATAACATGCTGAGTAATGGTTTTTCCACCTGAAAAATTATCACTTCCAACTGAAACAATCGGCAAATCTTTTACTTCTGCACCCCATCTAACAAAGTGTGTGCCTTGTTCAATAAGTTTTACTAACTTCTCTTCATGATAAACATAATCACCATAACCTAACAGGATGAGCCCGTCTGCTTTATTACTGTCTTCAAAGTCAGCATGCCAGTCAGTACTTCCTTGCTGAAAAGAAACCAAAAGGTCGTAGCCTTTACTCGCGCAGGCTTTGGTTATACTCCCAAGCATTGAAAGAAAAAAAGGATTAATGTCAGAGTCATCACCGGTTGGGTCTTCAAATAAAAGTAAAGCGATAGTATCACTATGTTGAGATCGTAAATTACTGGCATTTTTATCTACCTTATAATTTAACTTTTTAGCAATAGCTTGAACTTTTAATCGGGTTTCTTCATTAACTAGAGGGCTATTTCGAAGCGCTCTAGATACTGTAGATTGAGAAACACCCGCCTGATAGGCAATGTCAAATGATGTAGCTTTATCTTTCATGTGAAGCACCTAAAACTTGTCATTTATGTGTTATCGAGTAAATACCAATTCAAATAAGTTATCACCTACTTGTAAGGGTTAACATAGTATGACGTGATGGATACATCGAATATACCCTAGCTATTTCTGCTTGTACACAATTAGTAGCTTAATTTTATACAAAAAACAGGCCATATCAGAAGATGAGGTATTATCACCAAAACTAAATTTATAACTCTTTTTTACTTGTTACTTCTTAGTTACAGTCATGAATTTATTGGCGTTAACATACACGGACAAGACGTAAGTCTTTGCAGCGAAATCAAATATCATATTGCCCCATGTTAAGCCCTGTTTCCATGCAAAATTTAAAACTCCGTGATGCATTTGCATAAATAGCTTATCAAAAAGTAGACTAAATAATTCACAAATTTAAGGCAAATATAATATTTCTTTTGGTATAAAAAAGCTCTCTACGTAGTAGAGAGCTTTAAAGTGTATTTAACATTAGTCCTAAATACTAGTTACACTAATTGGCATATGCGATTACAGTTTTTTACTAACCGTTATCGTAGGTATTTGAGGGTTTGGTCCTGCCACTGTAAAGATATAATCACCCGCTTCTGCAATAGAGAGGCTCAAGTTATCTTGTGAGTCTTGCACTAATGTCAACGGTGAATCAATGGTCACAATATTTGTCTCAGCTGGTGCACCCAAATTAAATGTTGACCAATCACCTGAAGCCACTTTAAAACCATAGTCACCAGCGGCTAAGTTTATTTCCACTGAATAGCTACTTGCGCCATCATAGCTAAGATTATCAACTTCACCCCAACCGTTCATATCGCCACGTATAAAGACTGTTGTATTACCAAACATCTCAGCAGAATAAATGCTTAATGTTGGCTCGTCTAAATTAGAAGCATCAAAGACAAAAGTATAATCGCCATCTTCAGCAAAAACCATCGTGAAGTTATCATTGCTAGCCGATAATAATAATTGTCTTTCACCTTCAAATACTTCCGTATCATCAGCTGGCGCACCCATATTAATTGTTGACCAATCAGCAGAGGCTATTTTAAAGCTAGGTGTAGAAGCGTTAATGGTTATTGTCGTTTGATACTTACCGTCACCCACATAAGTTAATTGATTATCTTCACTCCAACCATTCATGTCGCCACGAATAAACACTGGCGTTCCAACATACGGTTCTTCGTTTTCTACTAATAAAGTAGGTGTAACAATGTTAGAGGCATCAAGGGTAAAGAAGTAAGTACCGTCAACCGCAATCGTAATACTTAAATTGTCATTACTGCCTGGTAATAAACTAAAGTTTGTACCTTCGATTACTTCACCACCAGTGCTCGGAGCGCCTAAGTTAATGGTTGACCAATCACCTGATGCAACTTTGAAACCGTAAGTGCCTGCAGCAAGAGTAATTTTCGTTTGGTATATGCCATCAGCTTGGTAAGTTAAATCGTCGACTTCACCCCAACCATTCATATCACCACGAATAAATGGCACAGTATCGCCGTAAGGTACAACATCAGGCGCGCCTGCCGTTGCATATGCCGATAAACCAGCACCTTGAGTGTCGCCTTGTACTTTCACAAAAACAGCGGTTGTTAACGCAGGAACCGTAAAGCTACCTTCGTCAGTGCCTTCCACAAAACTAGCGTTGGCAACAGTACTATCAACCGAGTCAATTAATAGAGGATGTAAGCTAAAACCACTTGCAGTTGCAATAGTATGGGTATGTTCAGTATCACTACCATTCACTACAACCACTATTGCATCATAATTAGGATCAATATCGGCTAGAGTAGTGCCGTCATCAATACTCATCACAATCAAACCTTGCGTTTGGTTTTTTCCAATATTATGAAAACCAACACGGTCAATAATATCTGTCGCTGTCGTTAATCTAAATAATGAACTTTTTGAACGAATAGATAAAAACTCATTAAATACATTTGATGCGAATACTATATCCGACATAGCAACAGTGCTTGCAGGGCTAGCGGCTAAAGTAATTAATTCGTTATCATCTCGACCACCTTTATCTAGTGGTAATCCTTTATTCCAGTTATTCATGCCGAAAGTAAAGTCAACGCGATTATACCAATCGCCAGCGTCATAAGTATTACGGTCTAAAGATTTAGAGCGAAGGAAATCACCACCCAGTTGTAAAAATGGAATACCTTGCGACATTAGTACAATAGATTGAGACATATTTTGTGCGCGAACACGCTCACTGTTATTCATTTGCGGGTTTAACTTAAATTGTAAGTTATCCCATAACGTTTCATTGTCATGCTTTGAAACATAGTTAATAACATCAGCAGGGTCTTTCGCATACATACCAAAAGCACTACCAGCAGCGTCTGTGCCATTGAAATTTTTCAATACATAGTCAGTTAACGTACCTGCCATACCCAGTTTAACAATATCTTGTTGCTCAAATGGATAATTTGAATCACTTTCATTATTAAATAAAGTCGCATTTCTGATACCGTCACGAATTCGATCGTTATAAGTAGCTATTTCTGTGCCCGCCATATTCTCTTGATCAGCACGTTCAAAACCACGAGAGTCTTTATACCAGCCTTCACCATAAAAGTGATTATCAGGGTCAATTGCTTGAACAGCATCACGAGCGTCTAACATTTGTGCTTTAGAAGCTTGACTCATTATATCGAAACGAAATCCGTCGAACTGGTATTGCTCTGTCCATTGTTTTAACGAGTCAACCATTAACTTTTCCATCATACGATGCTCAAGGGCTGTATCACTACAACAAGTACTATTTAATACTGCGCCAGTAGTCACATCGCGGCTGTGATAATAACCAGGTACAAATTTATCGAGTACTGAGTTATCCCATAAGCCAGCAGAGTTGGTATGATTATAAACCACATCTAAAACAACACGTAAACCTATGTCATGTAATGATTTGATCATCGCACGCATTTCTTTAATACGCGTCACGCCATCTGGGTTTGAAGCATAAATACCGTCAGGAACATTAAAATGCTTTGGATCATAACCCCAGTTAAAGCTATCAGTATTGCGCATCGCTTCGGTTAGCTCTGCTGCTTCGTTTGTAAATGGTGAATAACTTTCAAACACTGAACGTAAGGTATGACTATCTATATTTTGATAACAAGGCGGTGCTTCGGAATTAACCTTACATAATTCTAAAACCGTACTATCTAAATCAATAATTAGTGCAGCATCTTCATTAATGGTGGCAATATCATTGGCCGGTAACATGTGAAAAGTATTTAAACCATTAGCCACTAACTTTTGTAAATGCTGCATAGGCGCTGAATCAATTTCAGTAAAAGCTAAAAACTTGCCTCTGTTTTCAACAGAAGTACTTTCATCTTCAGCACTAAAATCACGAATATGTCCTTCGTAAATTACTGCATCTTCGTAATTTTCAAAAGTAGAGACTAAGTGTCCTTCCCATCCTTCTGGTTGTAAATCTTCGTCTGATAAATTAACAAACTGAGAATACTCTCCATTGGTTGATAAACTTAACGAGTATGGGTCTGTACTTTCTATTGTTTCAATCGCTTTATTTTGCGGATGATAAATAGTTAAAGCTAAACGATAAAATTGACGATCAAGGCTTTCATCACCAGTATAACTCCAAATACCAGTCATTGAATCTTCAGTCATATCATGGCTTGTAACCATGTCTTTATTCGCATCATAAACATTTAATTTAAGATCTTGGGCCGTTGGCGACCAAACAGAAACTGTAACACTACCATTTTCATAAACTACGCCTAAAGATGCTTCATCAGCATCCATTTCACCTTTAGTATAAAGGTCATCAAGTACTAAGTCAGATTGAACATAAGTTGCAGCAACAGCAATACCATCAGCGTCATAACCTACTAATACTAGTTGATTTTTAGCAATATTTTTTGCATCTTCAACTGACCATTCTCCTACAAAAGCAGGCCAGTCAGCAACTAGAGGTGCAGCAGATTTTTGTTCATCAG
The DNA here is from genome assembly GCA_963933725.1 of uncultured Colwellia sp. Taxonomy (GTDB): domain Bacteria; phylum Pseudomonadota; class Gammaproteobacteria; order Enterobacterales; family Alteromonadaceae; genus Colwellia. Next base: position 4,193 of record CAWVWK010000020.1, on the reverse strand, counting down.
TTAAACTAACTTCCGTTAAATCAACAACCGTACCAGTAATAACATCTTCGTTATTTTCATCTCCGCCAATACCAGCAGTTACAGAGTGATGAAGTTTAACCGATGTTACTAGTTCAAAATTTACATTCCAAGTAAATGTATTACTATCAATCCAATGCGCTGCAAAGTCATTTATTGCTAATGCTTGCTTGCCTAATGATACAACAGGGTATTCAAAAACAGCGGTGACACCTGAAAAGGTAAAGTTCATACGTTGGTATGTTTCATCATCTTGTAGTAGTGGCATTTTCATATTGCTGCCACCAAATTCTTTACCTGCGTCATCCGTGCCTTTATGAATAATAAAGTTTCCACAGTCAGTTCGGTCTTCTTTAAGATTGAATATCCAATATGCGCCGTATACAGGATCAACACCTGCATGTGCTAAGCCATTATCCCAGCTTGGTGCAAGTGAATCGTCTGCGTAAGCTTCACATGTAGGATCATTCCAATTATGTACTTTATATTCGTTGTATTCACCGTCCGCACGGTTATAAAACAACACCGCCTGATTTTCTCCAGCGAAAATAACAGGATCAGGAGCATTTGGGTCTATACCAACGACACAACTTTCATTTAACGCATCTGGCACCGTTGGGGCAGGACAACTAATAGGCTCTGGTGGAACACAACTTGTGCCGGCAGCATCAGACACCAATGGCACATCACAACTAAGTAGTACTTTGCCCGGCGAGGTAGCGTCTGAACCACCACAAGCTGAAAGTACTATTGATAAAAATGCTAAGACAATAATTCTCAACACCGATTTTTGACTAAACATAACATTTACTCCAAATATATAATTGGCGAGTTACTACCGAACTGAATGCAGGAATGATTAAGTTGTTTTTATTTGAAAATATAACTTGATTCATTTTTTAATAACTCATTGCTAATAACGAAAATTAATGGGCTCTATAACGCGTATGTCATACCTAAGAAGAACTGACGACCAAAGTACTGAATGGTGCCCGTTTGGCTTTGTACGCCAAAGTAACTTTTGGTAGGTTCGTCAGTTAAATTATTCACCTGAAAAACAACCCCAAGGTTCTCATTAATTTGATAAGAAGCCTGATAGTCAATTACTAATTCATCGTCGTAATTAACCGTTTGTGCTTCTACCGCCACTTGCTCTGAAACAAATTCATCTCTATAACGGCCACTAATACGAGTTTCAAAGCCTTCATACTCCCAAAAAAGGGTGCTTTGTAAAACGTTCTCAGATAAGCCAGGCAATGAAATAGGTAAATCTTGTTGTCCCAATTGTGAAATTTGTTGAATTTCACTTTTGGTATGCGAATAACTTGCACTAAGACCTAACCCAGACCAAAATTCAGGTAGGAATGAAAAAACCTGAGAATAACTCACTTCAAGCCCTTTGATATAACCACCTTCATCATCGTTAAACGCGGTTTCAAAACTTCCGTTTTTAATTTCTAATGGCACTCCACTTACTGGATCAATGTATTCATCAGGGACTATTAAGCCATTGCCTTCAAAGTCATATTCGCTAATAGTTTGTGTAACAATACCCGCTGATTCTATGTCTTTATAGAAAAGAGCAAAAACGAAATTACCGTCAGCTCCTTTAAAGTATCTTTCATAAGAAATGTCATATTGGTTGGCATAAAAAGGCTTTAAATGCGGGCTGTTTTTGGCGTTACCGCTGATCTCAGCATAGGTTCCGCTTGCTGTTGTTACTGTATTAATATTAACACTACTGTTTGAGGCAAGTCGGTCAATATTTGGACGGCTCATTACTTTAGCTGCTGCAAAGCGTATTTGATCATTATCACTAATATGAAAATTTAAATTCATTTGAGGTAGATAATCAGTGTAAGTATTATCGATAATACCCGGTGCATATTTTTGGTTAATTAGCCCTGCATCATCCGTAATAAACTGCGCACCTAAATCCGCATTAGGATGAACAATTGGGTTTCCATTGGCATCAAGAATGTCTTGTCCATAGGCATCTTTTTCTGTACGTACACCTACATCTTGTAATGAAGTCGACGCTTGCTTGGTTCTAACAACACGAACACCAAAGTTACCTGTTACTGGCATATCGCCAATTTCAGCATCAATATTTGCCATAAGATAGGCAGCAAAAATGTCTTCATAAACGTCACCACTTTCTTTCATGGTCCAGTCTGAACTTTTTCCTAATGGATCGCCGTTAATAACTCCATTTGCTGAAGCTCCCCATGTTTGTACCGGTTGTGGTACACCATTAGGAAACCAAGCATTTAATACTTTGTCTTGATCCAGTGCTAAATAACTTGGCAAATAAGAAAAGTCGCCTTGCCAGTCAACTACAGAGACCATATCGTCTGTAAGTTTTAACGGTCTTTCTTTGGAATTAAAGCCACTGTCACTACCAAATTCAAATACTGAACGGTCGTTGCTGTATTTTCTTTCTGAATAACGAGCACCAAATTCAACAGAAGAGATATAAGTTGTATCAAGTGAGTACTCAAAATCAACACGAGCAGCGGTAACTTCATCTGTATTTACATAAGGATAAATACCGTATTTTGTAACCATAACGCGGTCTATATCAGTTAAGGCGTTAGCTTGATTTAAACTCACATCAGGCAAATCTAAGCCGTTTAATAAGTAGTTTATCGAAACATTATTATCAAACTCAGGAACTGCTGCATTAGCATCGGTAGAAACCAATGACCAAAGTAAGCCATTTCTAAAGTCACTTGTTGCTGAAGAATAAGATAAATCTACTGCCATATTTAGGTTATCTGTGATTTGCCAATCAGCATTAATACCCAAACTTTTTACTTCATCAGAATCGCTATTGTCATCATTAACCACTTCAACACGTGTAGCACTGTTAGAGGTTCTATTAAATGTCCCACCAATTACGCTGTTGTCAACAATAGTGGCATTACCTATAGCAGATTGATCACCTTCTAACTTTACACGATAACCACGGGCAAATTCTTCAGAGTCAAACTTGGAATAAAATCCGTCAAACTTTAGAACAAAATTATCTACAGGTTGCCATTCAACGGTAGCAACGAAACCATCACGTGTTTCTTCACCACCTTTATGCTGTAACTCAAAACCTTCACTGACATATTCTTTATTAAGGTGAATACCGTCATCTTTAGTTGAGCCATTGGTATCATCCTCTAACCCGTCTACGTCTCTTAATTTACTGTAGTTAAGGCCAACAAACTGTGTAGAGGCACTAGGTTGAAATAACCGCGCATAACCAAGTGCGATACCTACAGTATCATCTGCAAACTTACCTTGATATGCGACACTAAAACGATGACCTGTTGAACTAGCATCTGGCACATCACCGGCTAAGTCATTGTACATGCCACGAGCATTCACACTAAAAGTATGTTGCTTTTCATTTTTTAAAGGGCTAGCAGTTTTTAATTCAACAGTACCTGCCACACCACCTTCAATAAGTGATACTTTTGGAGATTTAAAAACTGAAGCTTGCGAAATAAGCTCTGAAGGGTATTGATCAAATTCAACACTGCGTTGACCGCTAGTTGAAACTTGTTCACGTCCATTTAATGTTGTCGATACAAAGCCACCTGACATACCACGAATATTAATTTCAGCGGCTTGCCCACCAGTTCTTACGGCAGAAATACCAGGTAGACGCGTTAAAGCGTCAGCCATTGATACATCAGGTAATGCACCAAGGTCATCACCCGTTAATTGCTCTGACACTGTGTCAGCAAAACGTTTCTGATCGATAGATTCAATAAGTGAACGTCTAAAACCAGTGACTTCAATAACTTCTATTTCTTTTGCAGTTTTATCTTTTTCGTCTACTTCTTTTGGAGTATTTTCGACAGCTTCTTGTGCATAAACCCCCCCAGATGACATCATAAAACCACAGGAAAGCAAGGCTATTGAAAGCTTGCTCGGCTTAAATGTACGCATAATTATTCCCCTAAGAACCATCCATGATGATATTATTTTAGTCAGTCTTCTAACTAACTTTTCTTTTTTATAGTAATGCTATTTAATCTAAATATCTTTGGCTTCTATAGATACACTTTGCATACGTATTCATTTGTTTGTCAGGGTAAAAATATCTTGTGAATACGTATGCATAAGTTGTTTCTTCACAAGAAACACCTCGTCAAGAAGAAAACTTCCGTGCTTGGGGT
>CAWVWK010000019.1:0-25623 GCA_963933725.1 uncultured Colwellia sp. | reverse complement strand
ATTAGCGAACACTCCCATTGGACGTGTTGCCTGTTAAAAGATATGCCCATGTGAGCGTAGGACATTGCTAAACTTCTAATTCGCACGAAGAGAAAGTTTTAAGTTTAAAGCTGTCAGTTTAAAGAAGGGATTAGAGAACTCATCGAATTACGCAGATTACGCTAATTAAGGGTCTCTTAGGGTAAGTTCCCTTCAAAAAAGTAAGCAATTATTAAAGCACCGTAGGCGAGGCTTTAACGTTCGGTAGTACTATCAACAGGTAATATGAGTTGTCATTTTGTGATACTATTATCTTTTTAGTATATTCTCAGGTTAACCATAAATTGTTTATTATTGATCTGTTCCTATATCGTCATTACATCAGCAGCTTCTTGTGTTATATAGTTAAATATTGACCTCTTAATCATACTGACTACCTTTCTCTATTTCTACTTAATTTTTACCGCCACCAATTGAAATATTTTTTACATGAGCAAAGCTCCATTGCGCTTTCACAGCACATTTTCTATTAAATCCCGACTATTTAGTTTTTTGAAACATCTAATCATTATATTGAAAATATCTGCATGACTTTTTTCATGATTAAATCTTGAAGTAGCAAAGTAAATACAATGAATTCAACTACCTTGCTCTTAGGGCTTATTTATACTGTGTTACCTGCTCATTTTATGTCTTTGTGTTAGGTGATTTATAGCTTGACACGGACTTGCATTTCTCTCTAGAATGAGTGGTTGTGGTAAAAAGTGGGTAAAAGTGGGTTTTTATGCCATACTTCTCATTCAAGTATTTTATTCGGGTTAAATTAGATAGGAACCTATGTTAAGAGGCGCAAGCACAATCACCTTAGATAGCAAAAATCGAATTACGATACCAACCAAGTATCGTGAAGAGCTTTTGCGTGATTGTGAAGGAAAGATGGTTTGTACCGTCGACATCCAGCATGACTGTTTACTATTATACCCTTTGCCTGCTTGGGAAGAAATAGAACTTAAATTATGCCAGCTTTCAAGCATGAACGCTCAAGAAAGAATGTTACAACAAGTATTGTTAGGTAACGCAACTGAATGTGAAATGGACAAGAATGGTCGCTTATTATTAAGCTCTTCTTTGAAGCACCATGCTGAATTAGATAAGAACATTAGGCTTGTAGGGCTGTTAAACAAGTTTGAAATTTGGAATGAAAGCAAATGGCAGGCTCATATTCAAGCTGGTATCGATGATCTAAAAAACGGTGATGAAGAGTTATCGGAACGTCTGCTTGATTTATCTTTATAACGAAGACCAAAAAAGTGACATATTTTTTATATGGAAAATAATCAAATGACGTTCGACAACGCACATATCTCTGTTTTATTAGGTGAAGCTGTTGATGGCTTAGCCATTAAAAAAGACGGTTGCTACATAGACTGTACTTTTGGCCGCGGGGGGCATTCATCATTAATTTTATCTCAGCTTTCTGAGCAAGGTCGTTTAATCGCAATTGATAGAGACCCTAGTGCAATAAAGTCAGCCGAAAGGTTTAAAGATGACCCACGCTTTCTTATCGAGCATCAAGGCTTTGCTCATTTAGAAGATATTGTAACGAAACACAATTTAATACATAAAGTAGATGGGATTTTACTTGATTTAGGGGTTTCTTCACCTCAACTAGACGAGGCAGAGCGTGGTTTTAGTTTCATGAAAGATGGTCCATTAGATATGCGTATGGATACAAGTCGTGGACAAACAGCAGCCCAATGGCTTGCAGATGCAGATGTAGAAGACATCTGTTGGGTTTTACGTACTTTTGGTGAGGAAAAGCATGCTTGGCGTATTGCTAATGCAATTGTTGACGCCAGAGAGGAAACCCCCTTCACGCGAACGGGAGAGCTTGCGAAACTAATTAAAGTGACGGCACCACAAAGAGAAATAAAGAAGCATCCAGCCACGAGAAGCTTTCAAGCGATTCGTATGTATATAAATAGTGAGTTAGAGCAAATAGAGAAGGCCTTAAGCGCATCAATAAATGTTTTAGCTGAAAGTGGCCGTTTAGTGGTGATTAGTTTTCATTCATTAGAAGATAGAATGGTTAAACAGTTTATGAAAAAGAACTCTCAAGGGAAAAAAGTCCCAAGGGGTTTACCTGTAAGTGATGCAGAATTAAATAAGGGGATAAAGCTACGATTAATTGGTCGTAAGCTAAAACCAAGCAAGACAGAAGTTGAAGAAAACGTTAGATCTCGAAGCTCTGTACTCAGGGTTGCAGAAAGATTAACAAGGGAGTTCGACTAATTGTGGTAGCAAGAAGAACTTTGTTGATATTCGATATATGGCATGACATTCAACAAAACTTGCTGAGTTATTTTCTTTTACTGCTAGTAGTAGGTTCTGCATTCTCCGTTATTTATTACACACATTTAAATAGACAAACAACAAGCCAACTCGAAGAAGTGTTAGCGCAAAGAGATTTACTCGACATAGAATGGCGAAACTTACAATTAGAACAAAATAGTCTAGATGAACACAGTCTTATTGAAAGTAAAGCTAAAAAGCACTTAAAGATGAAAAGACCTGACGTTAATAGTGAGATAATATTTCGCTTATAACACTAGGATAGAATTAACACCGGCATACAATAATAAAGGTGATTTAAAGCGAGAAAATGACAACAAGTAAGCGTAAAAAAATGGCGAGCAGTAATAGCCAACTTAGCACTCCAACATGGCGTTATTACGTAGTGCTAGGAATTGTTGTCTTAATTTATCTCGGGTTGTTTGCTCGTACCGCTTATATTCAGGTTGTAGAGCCTGATATGTTAAAAAAGCAAGGTGATAAACGATCTTTGCGCGCGATGAAAAATACTGTCCAACGCGGAACAATATTAGATAGGAATGGCGAAAAACTTGCTATTAGTGTACCTGTAGAAACCGTTTGGGTTGACCCTAAAACGATTATGCAAAAAAACGCTCTTGGCATGAAGAGACATTGGCAAGCTTTAGCCAATGTGCTGGGTCAGGACTTAAGTCAACTTACCGAAAAAGTAGCAAAAAAACCTAATAAACGCTTTGTTTATATTGCACGACAAGTTTCCCCTGTTGTTGGTAAGTATATTAAAGATTTAGGTATCCCTGGCGTGTATCTTAGAAAAGAATCAAAACGCTTTTATCCTTCAGGAGAAATCAGCGCTCATGTTGTTGGTTTCACAAACATAGATGACCAGGGAATTGAAGGTGTTGAGCGAATATACGATAAGCTCCTAACCGGTAAGGAAGGGGTTAAACGCTATAGAAAAGACGCTAAAGGGAAAAAAGTTGAAATTGTCTCCGTAGAACATTCAGAGCGTGCTAAAAACATTACCCTGACAATAGACCAACGGATTCAGGCACTTGCATATAGAGAGCTTAAAGGTGCTGTTCAAGCATTCAAGGCTACATCAGGTTCTGTTGTAGTGGTTAATGCGCATAGCGGTGAAATTCTGGCACTCGTTAATAGCCCATCTTACAACCCTAACAATATAAAAAACACTGCAGTTCATCGATTTAGAAATAGAGCAATAACTGATTTCTATGAACCTGGATCTACCATGAAGCCTTTAACAGCACTTTCGGCATTGGAATTTGGTAGTGTGAAAAGCAACACTGTTATAAATACTAGTCCTGGCTGGATGAGGTTAGGTGGTAGAAGGGTAAGTGACCCAATAAATAGAGGAAAACTTACGATTGAAGAAATTTTGATCCACTCATCAAATATGGGTACTACTAAATTAGCACTCTCCGTCCCCAAAGATTTTTTATTGGATCGATTTTTTGATGCTGGTTTTGGCTCTAAAACAGGTACAGATCTTATTGGTGAGAGTTCAGGCATAATGCATGACAGACAACGCTGGTCCGAGTTTGAATTAGCAACACTTTCCTGGGGGTATGGGTTAGCACTTACACCTCTGCAGTTGGCAAGGTTTTATGCCACTTTGGCTAATGATGGTGTAAAGAATGAGCTGTCTATTATTAAAGGTATAGAAAAATATCCAGGTGAAAGGGTTTACTCCTCAGAAAACACGAAAGCCGTCGTAAATATGTTAGAGAGTGTTGTTGATGAGCATGTGCCTAATGCTTTGGTAAGTGGCTACCGTGTTGGCGGTAAAACTGGAACATCTATCAAAGCCGTAGCTGGCGGTTATGGAAATGACTATGTAGGGCTTTTCGCAGGTGTGGCACCTATATCTAACCCTGAGTTGGCTGTCGTTGTCGTTATAAATGAGCCTGGAGGTGATTTATATGAAGGTGGTGAGGTTGCCGCGCCAGTTTTTTCAAGAGTCATGAAAGGCGCATTACAGGTCTTAAATATTAACCCTGACAAAAATAGCATGCAAACATCGTTGTCTCAAAAACAAGCAATAGAGGAAGATAATGATGCCTAATGATCAATATAATATTAAAAAAGTACTTTCCTATTTCGGAATTAACTTAAACGAATCATTTATTAAAAAAGAAAATGAGACGCTTGCTATCGAATTTAATGAAGTCACTCAAGACTTAACCAATGATACAAGATCTATCAATCAAGGTGATATATTTTGCGCAATTATAGGTACACTTCAAGATGGTAGAAAGTACAACCAGACAGCAGCTAATAAAGGCGCTTCTTTAATCATTAGTGAATGCGAGTTAGAAGAAGAACATGGAAAACTCTCATATCTAAATAATCATCAGACACAAAGATCAGAGCGTATAGAAACTTTAGTCGTAAGCTTCTATCAGTTAAATAACGCCTTATTTAACTTGTCTAAATTATATTATGGTAACCCACAAAGTAAAATGTCGATGATAGGAGTTACAGGCACTAATGGGAAAACATCAACTAGCCAGTTATTAGGGCAATTATTGACAAAATTTAGTATGCCTTGCCCAATTGTTGGTACTAATGGTTTTGGTTTTGTAGAAACACTAACACCATTAAATAATACAACACCAAGTGCACCTGATTTACACAAAATCTTTTCGGGTTTTGTGCAGCAAGGAGCTGAATGCGTTGCTATGGAAGCTTCTTCACATGCATTAGCACAAGGTCGGGTTTATGCAGAGCTATTCAATATAGCCTTATTTACTAATTTATCAAGGGATCACCTTGATTACCATGAAACGATGGAGGAATATGCTCAAGCTAAAAAGCGCATATTCACCGGCGATTCTTCTCAAATCGCAGTAATAAATGGCGATGATAAGCAAGCCAGAATGTGGTTGGAAACTTGGCCTGCGCAACAAACTGTGTGGGTGGTTGGTAAAAATATTACCTCGTTAAAAAAACAACATTATGTTATGGCAACTGATGTTATCCATCACGACCATGGTGTTAACTTTCTGTTAAAAACCCACATAGGTAATATCAGTATTGAAAGCCCTTTGTTAGGTGAATTCAATGTTGATAATTTACTTTTAGTTATCGCTGTCTTATTGATTCAAGATATTCCCCTTCTTAATATCTCAGAAAAAGTAAAAGAGCTTAAACCTATCGCTGGCAGAATGGAGTCTACTTCACTAAGTGGCTACCCAACTACCGTAGTAGATTATGCTCATACACCTGATGCATTAGAGAAAGCTTTATTAGCTTGTAAGCAACATTGTCAGGGTAAGTTGTGGGTTGTGTTTGGCTGTGGTGGAGATAGAGATAAAGGTAAAAGGCCGATAATGGCAAAAATAGCAGAAACCATTGCTGATAATATAGTGTTTACTAATGATAACCCTCGCACAGAAGACCCTAAGTCGATTGTCGATGATATGCTGATCGGCTTAAAAAACAAAGATGCGTCTAATATTAGAGTCACTTTTGACAGAGAAGAGGCGGTTTTAACAACAATTAGTTCAGCACAAAGTAACGATATTATTTTACTTGCTGGTAAAGGGCATGAGGATTATTTGATTGTTGGTAATAAAACGATTGAATATAATGAAAGATCAATTGTTGCTAAGTATTATAATGCACTCGGCAAATCTTCAAAGAAGGTGGTCCTATGATCAAATTAAGTCTTGAAGAGCTAGTCAAAGCAGTGCGAGGTAAAGTCTCTTGTTCGCCAGAAAGTGAAAAGAAATTAACACATTGGTTTGCTGATGAGCTTGTCATAGATAGTCGAGCTATCAAACCAGATGAAAACAACAGCAATAAAGTCTTTTTAGCGCTTAAAGGACCCACTTTTGATGGTCATGATTTTGTATCAAAAGTTATTGAAAACGGTTGCCTTGTTGTGATTGTTGAAAAGAAAGTTCAACTGAGTCCTTTCTATGACCAAAAGGTAACTCAAGTATTAGTGAACTATAGCCATGAAGCACTAGGACATGTTGGTGCATTTGTGAAAGCCAAAGTAAACCCCAGAACCATTGCTATTACAGGTAGCAGTGGAAAAACCACGCTAAAAGAAATGCTAGCGTCGATTCTTAAAAATCTGGGACATGTGCTAGCGACTAATGGCAATTTTAATAATGATATCGGCGTACCTTTAACATTGTTGAGATTAGAAGAGTCGCATCAATTTGCTGTTATAGAGATGGGTGCAAACCATGCAGGCGAAATCGCTTACACAACCGAGCTAGTTAAGCCTGATGTTGCGATTATTAATAATATTGCTGCTGCACATTTAGAAGGTTTTGGTGATTTAGAAGGTGTAGCAAAGGCTAAAGGTGAAATATACGCTGGTTTAAAAAGTAATGGTGTTGCTATTTACAACCAAGACTCTATTTTCAACGATAAATGGCAATGGCGTCTATCGGATAAAAATGTAAAAACAGTCGCTTGTAATCCTGAACAAATGACCCTTGATAAAAAACATACACATACAATTAAGCCAAATTGTTATAGCTCTGGTGTTCAAGTGAATAAAGTCGGCTGTGCAACATTTACATTGCACACACCTATTGGAACAAGAGTCATTTCACTGAATATACCTGGTATTCATAATGTCTGTAATGCTGTTACCGCAGCCTGCGGTGCAATAACGTTAGGCGCTTCATTAAATGATATTGCTACAGGGCTAGCTAATATGGGAGAAGTGACAGGTAGGCTGAATATGCACCGTTTAGATTCAAATCTGACATTAGTCGATGATACTTATAATGCCAATGTAGACTCAGTAAAAGCAGCAACAAGTTTATTAGCGAGTTACCCTAGTTTTAACATACTTATTCTTGGTGATATGGGAGAGCTTGGTAATGAAGCCGTTAATTATCATCAAGAAGTTGGTGCTTACGCTGCAGAGCAAAATATCGATGTGTTATTTTCTTTAGGGACTTTAAGTGAAGAGGCCTCAAAGGGTTTTGCAAATAAAAACGATGCATTAGATCTTAACTTGAACACAGAACACTTTGCAGAAAGAAGGCAATTGTTAGATGCGTTGTTCTTGATGCTTGTTAAGCAACAACAGTTTGTTAATAAAAATAAATTACCTAAGGGACCAATTTCAGTACTGGTCAAAGGTTCAAGAAGTGCACATATGGAACGTGTTGTAGAAGATATTATTAGTTGGCATAACCAGTTAGATGCAACTAAAGGTCAACAAAAAGAGGACAACACATAATGTTGCTATGGTTAGGTGAGTATTTAACTCAATATTTCTCAGCTTTTAATGTTTTTTCATATTTAACATTTAGAGCGATTGTAAGCACGCTCACAGCATTAGCTATTTCTTTATACTTTGGACCTAAATTGATTCGATATCTGCAAAAGATGCAAATCGGTCAGGTCGTAAGGAATGATGGTCCTGAGAGCCACTTTTCTAAATCTGGAACACCGACAATGGGGGGGATTTTAATTCTTATCTCGATTGTAGTAAGTGTTTTATTATGGGCTGATCTAAGCAATGTATATGTTTGGGTTGTTCTTTTTGTTGTCGTTAGTTTTGGCGCAATCGGATTTGTTGATGACTATCGAAAGGTTATTCGAAAAGACTCAAATGGTTTAATTGCAAGATGGAAGTACTTTTGGCAAACCGTAATTGGTTTAGGCACTGCTATTTTCTTATACAGCATTACACAAGGCCCAGAAGAAACAGCTCTCTTGATACCCTTTATGAAAGATGTCTTACCTCAATTAGGGTTGCTATATATTACATTAACTTATTTTGTCATTGTAGGTACCAGTAATGCAGTAAACCTTACAGATGGTTTAGACGGTTTAGCTATCGTACCAACGATAATGGTTGCTGGTGCTTTTGCGTTATTCGCTTATGTTACAGGACACGTAAACTTTGCAAATTATTTGCACATCCCATATATCCCTCTTACCAGTGAACTCGTTATTGTGTGTACTGCTATCGTTGGCGCAGGCTTAGGTTTTTTATGGTTTAACACTTACCCGGCACAAGTATTTATGGGCGATGTAGGCTCGTTATCATTAGGGGCTTCGCTTGGTGTTATTGCTGTATTAGTCAGGCAAGAATTAGTTTTATTTATTATGGGCGGTGTGTTTGTTGCTGAAACACTTTCAGTTATTTTACAAGTAGGCAGTTTTAAAATGCGAGGAAAACGCATTTTTAGAATGGCCCCTATACACCATCATTATGAACTGAAGGGCTGGCCAGAGCCAAGAGTTATTGTGAGGTTTTGGATTATTTCTCTAGTACTTGTATTAGTTGGCTTAGCCACATTAAAGTTACGTTAATTAGAAAATTAATAGGAAATTAAAGGCAACATGTCATTGATTGAATCGTTAAAACATAAACAAATTGTTGTGCTCGGTGCTGGTATAACGGGCTTGTCCTGTGCACGTTTTTTACAGGCAAATAATTTGTGTTTTGCCATTAACGATAGTCGCGAAAATCCTTTAACGATGAATCATGAACAGGAAGCAGAATTATCTAGCACGAAGATATGTGAAAAAGACTTTCCTTTGGCAGAAGTCTTTTTTGGTTGTTGGAATAAAGAATTAATCTCCAAAGCTGATTATATACTTTTAAGCCCTGGTATCGATCTAGAAGCAAACGCTATTAACGATGTCATCAGTGAGGATTGCAAAGTATGGGGAGATGTTGAATTATTTTGCCGTTTAAATAATGAAATGCGAAGCCCCATAGAAATGGTTGCCGTAACAGGGTCTAATGGTAAATCGACAGTCGTTTCACTTCTTCATGCAATGGGAGAGTACTTAGGTAAAAAAATTTGCTTAGGAGGAAATATAGGTCAACCGGTACTCGATGAGCTGACAAGGTCGTTAATAGACAAAGAAGCAGTGGTGGATATCGATCTGATGATACTTGAGTTATCAAGCTTTCAACTAGAAACTTTAAACAGTATGAATGCTTTGGGCGGTACAATTTTAAATATTAGTGATGATCATTTAGATAGACATAAAACTATAGAGAACTATCAATCTATAAAAAAGAAAATATACACGCAATCGAAAGTTGTTATCAGTAATCGAAATGATGATACGACAACTTATGTCGCGCCTCTGAACATGGATAATGAAAAGTTTTTAACCATTAAACAACTCTCTTTTGGCTCTGATGTCCCTGCAAGTGAAAACTTTGGTATCGGCCCTGATGAGCAAAAAAAATTAATGCTTATGTATGGAAAAAAGCACTTGATCGCCTTAAGTGATTTAAAGTTAACAGGCATGCACAATGCACTGAATTATCTTGCAGCTTTAGCTTTAGGTAAATCTGCTGGCTGGCCATTAGATGAAATGGTTCAAAGCCTGAACAGCTTTTCTGGTTTAGCTCATCGTTGTCAGCGTATTGAAACCAATGACAATATACATTGGATTAATGACTCTAAAGCGACCAATGTAGGGGCAGCTATTGCTGCTATTGAAGGGATTGCTCCGACCATGCCATTAAATAGTAAACTTATCTACATTGCAGGCGGGGATGGAAAGGGAGCTGATTTTAGTCCACTCAAAGCAGTGATGACTAAATACGTTTCTCACTTAATTACCATGGGTAAAGATGGAGAAAAAATATCGGCGCTTGTTAAGATTAACCAATCAATTTCCCACCAAAGTGTCATGACAATGCAAGAAGCGGTCAGTGTTGCTCGCAAGTTAGCATGTAAAAACGATACGGTGTTATTATCTCCAGCATGTGCGAGCATTGATATGTTTAAAAACTTTGTTGCTCGGGGAGATGCATTCATAGAGTCGTTGACTCAACATGAAAACATTGAAAGCCGAGGTGGGTTATGAGCGCACAATTAAGTAAAACTCAACTGAGTGAATCCGAAATAGCAGGATTTGAAGCGACTCATGAAAACATCAACGTAGAAAGAACTTTCTCAGATGATTTTGAGCAAAAAAAAACAAACAAAAAAGTGAAAGGAAAATCAAATAAAAGCACGCAAAGGTTGGGGCAAACAGAGACAGATATGTCACAGAGTATGATACTCAAGTTAGTACCGCACTGGTTTTCCAGTGGGTTTGCTTTTGGCAAAGGTGAAAGCTTTGCGCAACCGAAACAGGCAGCCCAAACGTTTGACCAAACATTTATTCTGTTGAGTATGACTTTCTATATGATCGGACTCATTATGGTGGCAAGTTCATCAATGCCGGTTGCAGAGCGGATGTTTGGTAACCCGTTTCATTTTGTTGTTCGCCATGCTATTTATATTTTTCTAAGTTTGATCACTGCCGCCATAGCCCTACAGGTACCTATGTCATGGTGGCAAAAATACAGCGGCCATTTATTGACAATTGGCATTTCTTTATTAGTTGTTGTGTTACTTGCTGGTCACTCAGTAAATGGGTCAAAAAGGTGGATAAAGTTAGGGCCTATTACAATTCAAGCAGCCGAACCGGCTAAATTTTTCTTTTACTGTTATTTAGCAGCATATCTTGTCAGAAGGCGAGAGCAGGTCATGGAAAATATAAAGGGCTTTATAAAGCCCCTTGTCGTACTTGGTATTTTAGCAGGCCTACTTTTATTACAACCTGATTTGGGCACCATTATTGTTATGTTTGTCACTACATTCGGGTTGTTGTTTTTAGCGGGTGCTAAATTATGGCAATTTATTGGAGTGGCGTTGTTAGGGGGTGCTTTATTAGCCATGTTAGCCGTTTATGAACCATATCGCTGGCGAAGAATTACTGGCTTTCTCGACCCATGGCAAGATCCATTTAATACAGGGTATCAACTGACTCAGTCTTTAATGGCATACGGCAGGGGTGAAGGTCTTGGTCAAGGCCTAGGAAATAGCATACAAAAATTAGAATATTTACCTGAAGCACATACCGATTTTGTTATGGCAATACTTGCAGAAGAGTTTGGTTTTTTAGGCGTGAGTGTGATCTTGTTGCTAAGTATGGTGTTGGTTTTTAAAGCCCTATTACTGGGTAGGAAAGCATTGACGAAAGAAAAATATTTTGAGGGTTTCTTTGCTTATGCTATTGGTATTTGGTTTTGTTTCCAAACGGCGGTTAATATCGGGGCAAGTGCAGGTATTGTACCCACTAAAGGTTTAACAATGCCTCTAATTAGTTATGGTGGAAGTTCTATGATTATCATGACATTAGCCGTAGTCGTGTTAATTCGGATTGACCATGAGATTAGAATACAGAGTATTCAGGCAACTTCAACGAAGGGAAGAAAATAATGGGAGCTAAACAGCCTACTCTTTTAGTAATGGCCGGAGGTACCGGTGGACATATTTTTCCTGGTCTAGCTGTTGCTGATAAATTAAAAGCACAAGGCTGGAAAATCCATTGGTTAGGTACGGCTGACAAAATGGAGGCTGACTTAGTACCTCAACACGGCTATAACATTTCTTTTATTAATATTAGTGGTCTAAGAAACAAGAGCCTAGCTGCATGGGTTAAATTACCTTTTAAGTTGTTAAGTTCGCTAATTCAAGCAAGAAAAGTTTTTAAAGAAGTGAAACCTGATGTTGTTTTGGGGATGGGTGGCTATGCGAGTGCTCCTGGAGGCTTAATGGCTAAGCTGATGAAAGTCCCACTGGTTCTGCATGAACAAAATGCAGCCGCAGGCTTAAGTAATCGTTTATTGAGTAAAATAGCAAATACCATTTGTTGTGCCTTTCCTGCTGCATTTGACAAAAAAGTAAAAGTCCATGTAGTTGGTAACCCTATTCGAGAGTCAATTAGAGAAAACAAGTGCGATATAAAAGTCCACAAGGAAAAGTCGGACATGATGAATGAGCATAATATTCTTGTTGTTGGAGGAAGTTTAGGTGCCAAAGTATTAAATGATGTTATGCCTAAATGTTTTGAAGCATTGCAAGAGCAGTTCCGAAAAAATAACGATGAGAAAGCGTTCAATATCATCCATCAGACCGGTAAAGGTAAATACCATAAAGTGTTAAGTGCATATAACCAATTGGAATTAACTACCGACCAAGTTAAAGTCAGCGAATTTATAGATGATATGGCAAGTGCTTATCAATGGGCTGATATTGTAATTTGTCGAGCCGGTGCATTAACTGTTTCTGAATTAGCGATGGCAGGGACTCCGGCTGTTTTTGTGCCCTTGCCACATGCTGTTGATGATCATCAAACAAAAAATGCTAATTACCTTGTTTCACGAGGGGCAGCAACCTTATTGCCTCAAAAAGAATTAACAGAAGAAAAATTAACCAGCACATTAAGTCGTTTGTTTGATGATGCACAAATATTAAAAACAATGAGTAGAGCGGCTCTTGAGGCGGCTAATCGCAACGCAACGAATGATGTTGCAGAGCTTGTGAAAGAACTAAAAAACGCTAGAGCAAAGTAATATGATGAAACAAACTATTAAGCATAATAATTTAATGTCTGGGCGAATCCCAGAAATGCGAAGGGTACAATGCATTCACTTTGTGGGCATAGGTGGTGCTGGCATGGGGGGAATTGCCGAGGTACTCCTTAATGAAGGTTACCAAATTACTGGTTCAGATATTGGCGAGAATCAAGTTGTTAAACGCTTAACAAAACTCGGGGCAAAAATTTACATTGGTCATCATGCCTCAAATGTTTCGGGGGCTAGTGTTATTGTTGTTTCTACGGCTATAAGCCAGGACAATCCTGAGCTAAATGCAGCAAAAGAGAAAAGAATACCTGTTGTCAGACGTGCTGAAATGCTCGCCGAATTAATGCGTTTTCGCCATGGTATCGCTATTGCGGGAACACACGGTAAAACAACAACGACAAGCTTGATTGCAAGTATATTTGCTGAAGGGAAATTAGATCCTACGTTTGTCATAGGTGGTTTACTAAATAGCGCAGGTACAAATGCACGTCTAGGAACAAGCCGGTATTTAGTCGCAGAAGCAGATGAAAGCGACGCTTCATTTTTGCACCTACAACCTATGGTTGCTGTTATCACTAATATCGACGAAGACCATATGGAAACCTATGATGGAAATTTTGAGAAGCTAAAAGACACTTACATTGAGTTTTTACATAATTTGCCGTTTTATGGTTTAGCGGTTGTATGTATTGATAACCCAGTTGTTCGTGAGTTACTTCCTCGTATCAGTCGACAAGTGATTACTTATGGCTTTTCTCTCGATGCAGATATTAGAGCAGTTAATTACCAACAAGACGGACGTATTAGTTCTTTTACGGTTGAAGTGGGTGACGAAGAGTCATTTGATATGACAGTTAACTTACCTGGCCAACATAATGTGCTAAATGCGTTAGCAGGAGTTGCTGTTGCGAAAGATGAAGGTGTTGCTAATGAGATCATAGCTAAGGCACTAAGCGAATTTGCAGGTATTGGTCGTCGATTTGAGCAATTAAGCGACTTATCAACTTCGGCAGGTAAAATGGTGTTAGTTGATGATTATGGGCATCACCCAAGTGAGGTAAAAGCCACCATTATTGCAATGAAAAAAGGTTGGCCAAATAAGCGTTTAGTGATGGTTTTTCAGCCTCATCGTTATTCAAGAACTCGTGATTTATTTGAAGACTTTGTTGAGGTGTTATCCGAAGTAGATTGCCTCTTCCTTCTAGATGTTTATGGAGCTGGAGAAGCACCGATTAAAACAGCTGATAGTAAGAGTCTAGCGCGTGCAATTCGTCAAAGAGGACAAGTTGAACCTATTTATCTTAGCGATGTAAGTAAACTACCTGAGTTGCTAGCTACGCAATTACAAGACAATGATATGGTTATCACACAAGGCGCCGGTAGTATTGGTGTCGTTGCACGTACGTTAGCAGAACACCCAGTTCTTCATTTGTATAAATAGGTATTAGTAAAAATGTCTAATTTTGATTTGCAACAAGTTATTGCATTAACACAAGCTGAACAGCAAAAGCTTACTACGTTAAAAAAGGAGAAGCTTGCTGTATTGTATGGCGGGGAATCAGCAGAAAGAGAGGTTTCTTTAAATTCAGGAAAAGCAATAGCGAGCGGGCTCAAGCTTGCTGGTTTTAATGTTGAGCTTATAGATGCCAAAGGTTTTGATTTATCACAGTTACCAGAACGTGGTATCAAAAGAGTTTTTATTGCGCTTCATGGTCGAGGTGGTGAAGATGGTTGTTTGCAAGGTGCTTTAGAATATTTAAAACTGCCATACACAGGATCTAACGTATTAGGATCTGCTTTGTCGATGGATAAAACGCGTTCGAAACAAATTTTTGAGGCGAACAACCTTCCAACGGCTGCTTTTAAAATTGCTAAAAAATCAATGATGGATGCAATTGATGTTAAGGCAATACTTGCAGCATTAGGTGGAAAGGTCATGGTCAAGCCAGCTAATGAAGGCTCTAGCATTGGTATGTCGATAGCTCAAACAGAAGAGCAATTAAAAGAGGCTTTATCACAAGCATTCGAGTTTGATGAAGAAGTGCTTCTTGAAGCCTGGATTGATGGCCCTGAGTATACGGTGGCAATTTTAGGTGAACAAGCGATGCCGGCAATACATATGGAAACCCCTAGAGCATTTTATGATTATGAAGCAAAATATGAGTCTAATACGACGCAGTATCATTGTCCATGTGGGTTACCTAAAGATGAAGAAGAAGAGCTGAAAGCTATTTCTTTAAAAGCATTTAAAGCTACTGGGGCTTCTGGCTGGGGCAGAGTGGATATCATGAAAAATATCACAGGAGAATGGCAGATTTTGGAAGTAAATACTGTACCTGGAATGACAGAAACTTCATTAGTTCCAAAAGCGGCAAAAGTGTTTGGTGTTTCGTTTAGTGAATTAGTAACACGTATTGTATTACTAAGCGATATCACTTAGTAGCTTCTTTGCTGGAATTAAAAGTATGAAGTCAAAAGTATCGAAGCAAACATTACAAGACCATCAGAGTATTTGGTATTTCCTTATTGGCTTGGCTTTTTTTATACTGGTTAATTTGGGCTTGTTAGGTTTGTCCTGGCAGTTAACTCAATATGTTATGGGGCACGAGAGTTCGCCGGTAACGACCATTAATGTAACAGGTGAAATGCCTTATACCATAAAAGAGGATGTAATTAAGGCTATAGATAACGTTGATATGGGAAATTATTTTCAGGTTGATGTTAATAAAGTTCAGCAAAAAGTTATGGCCTTACCTTGGGTTTATTCTGTTGCGGTTAGAAAACAGTGGCCAAATGAATTAAAAATTTATGTAGTAGATCAAAAGCCAGTTGCATTATGGAATGGGGACTTTATTTTAAACGAATTTGGCAAAGCTTTTCAGGCAGATACTAAAAGATTAAAGAATAGCTTACCTCAGTTTTATGGACCTGAAGGAAGTGAAATTTTGGCCTTGGAAAACTATATCAACTTGAGTGGTTTGCTTTCATATAAAAACTTAGGAATTCATGAATTGTTGTTAAGTGAAAGATTCTCTTGGCAATTAACGTTAAGCGATGGTGTTTTACTTCATTTAGGCCGTGAAGATAGAATCGTGCGAATACAAAGATTTATGGATATGTACCCAGCGATTAAGTCGCAAAGCTTAATAGAAAAAAATAAAGTAAAACACAAAAAAAATATAAAAAAAGAGCAAAATAAAGTTATCGATTACATCGATTTAAGATACGATACAGGGTTGGCGATTGGATGGAAGTCAAACGGGCCAAAGCAACAACCTAATAATTATAAAAAGCAAGAGTTGAACAGCAATGTCTAAAATATCAGAAAGAAATTTAGTTGTCGGTTTAGATATAGGTACATCTAAAATATCAGTGGCAGTTGGTGAGATCACACCTGATAACCAATTGAGTATCGTTGGTGTAGGGAATCAACCTGCACGAGGTATGGATAAAGGCGGTGTCAATGATTTGAATTTAGTTATTCAATCAATTCAACGTGCGGTTAATGAAGCAGAGTTAATGGCTGATTGCCAAATAACTTCTGTTTATTTAGGTATTTCGGGTAAACACATCAGTTGTCAAAATGAAAATGGTATGGTGCCTATAACTGATAATGAAGTTGTTCAGGAAGATGTAGATAACGTAATACATACTGCTCGTTCTGTCCCTATTTCTGCCGAACGACGAATGCTTCACGTCTTACCCCAGGAATATAGTATTGATTGCCAAGAAGGAATTAAAAGTCCTATCGGTATGTCTGGTGTTCGAATGGAAGCAAAAGTACACATTGTAACTTGTGCAAACGATATGGCTAAGAACCTAGAGAAGTGTGTAGAGCGTTGTGGCTTAAATGTTGACCAACTGATATTTTCTGCTTTAGCATCAAGCTATTCAATATTAACAGACGATGAAAAGGAACTTGGTATTTGTGTGGTTGATATGGGGGCAGGTACGATGGACTTATCCGTCTTTACCTCAGGTGCTTTGCGTCATACTGCTGTTTTACCTGTAGCAGGTAACCAAGTCACTAACGATATCGCAAAAATATTTAGAACACCGCTAAGCCATGCCGAAGACATAAAAGTACAATACGCTTGCGCTTTGAGACAATTAGTGAGCATGGAAGAAAATATAGATGTGCCGAGTGTAGGTGGAAGGCCAGCACGAACTATGTCAAGACATACCTTATCAGAAGTGGTTGAGCCAAGATATCATGAGCTTTTTGAACTTATCCAAGAAGAAATAAGAGAGGCTGGGTT
The DNA here is from genome assembly GCA_963933725.1 of uncultured Colwellia sp. GTDB lineage: Bacteria > Pseudomonadota > Gammaproteobacteria > Enterobacterales > Alteromonadaceae > Colwellia. Next base: position 8,667 of record CAWVWK010000019.1, on the reverse strand, counting down.
AGAAGACCAAATAGCCGCAGGATATGTTTTAACTGGAGGCACATCAAAAATGGAAGGTGTGGTTGAGTTCGCAGAAGAAGTATTTCAAATGCAAGTTCGTATTGCAAACCCAATAGAAATTCAGGGTTTGAAGGAATATGTGAACGATCCTAGCTACGCAACTGTCGTTGGTTTATTACATTATGGGATGCAAGCTCATAATGAAAAAGGTAGCGACAAAAAGCAGGAAGGAGTCAGTGGTTGGCTAGATAGAATAAAAACTTGGTTTAAAGGGGAATTTTAACTGATTTTTATCATAAAATTACGGTAGAATGTAGAAAAAGCTGCTCTTTAATTTAGAAGTATAAAGATATATAAAAATTGTTATTTTAAATAATAATAAATTTTAAGTAAAACGGGGGGATAAACATGTTTGAATTAATGGAAGATCACAAAGAAGAAGCTGTTATCAAAGTTGTAGGCGTTGGTGGCGGTGGCGGTAATGCTGTAGAACATATGGTATGCCAAACAATTGAAGGGGTTGAATTTACAACTGCTAATACGGACTCGCAAGCGTTACGTAATTCATCGGCTAATGTCACTTTACAACTTGGCGCAAATGTTACTAAAGGTTTGGGCGCTGGTGCTAACCCAAACATTGGTCGTGAGGCTGCAGAAGAAGATAGAGAAACTATTATCAAAACGCTAGATGGCGCAGATATGGTCTTTATTGCAGCGGGTATGGGAGGCGGTACGGGTACTGGTGCTGCTCCTGTTGTTGCTGAAATAGCTAAAGAAATGGGAATATTAACAGTTGCTGTTGTTACTAAACCATTCCCATTCGAGGGTAAAAAAAGAATGAGCTATGCCGAACAAGGGATTGAGGCATTAGCAAAATCAGTTGACTCGCTTATAACCATTCCAAATGAAAAGCTTTTAAAGGTTTTAGGCCCTGGAACGAGTTTACTTGATGCCTTTAAAGCAGCCAATAACGTTTTACTTGGTGCTGTACAGGGCATTGCAGAATTAATTACGCGTCCTGGTTTGATTAACGTCGATTTTGCCGATGTTCGTACTGTTATGTCTGAAATGGGTACAGCAATGATGGGCTCTGGTATTGCTTCGGGTGAAGATCGTGCAGAAGAAGCTGCAGAAGCGGCTATTTCAAGTCCTTTACTTGAAGATGTCGACCTTGCTGGTGCAAGAGGTATTCTTGTTAATATCACTGCTGGCATGGACATTAGTATTGATGAGTTTGAAACGGTTGGTAATGCGGTTAAAGCTTTTGCCTCTGAAAATGCAACGGTTGTTGTTGGTGCTGTAATAGACCCAGAAATGAGCAATGAATTGCGTGTTACTGTTGTTGCAACAGGAATTGGTGGTGAATGTAAACCAGATATCACGTTAGTTTCACCTGCTCCTGTAATGGAACAAAGAGTAGTAGGGCTTGACGTATCTACCCCTGTTGCTTCAACTCAAACAGAGGTGGTTGGTGAATCTATCGCAATGACAGATAGTAATGCACAAAAAATAGCATCAACAGATCTTGACAACTATTTAGATATCCCTGCGTTTTTACGTAAACAAGCGGACTAGTAAGTAATAAAAACCTGATAGGTAGCCTAAGAAAAAATTTCTAAACTTTTTTCTTAGGCTACAAAAATAAACTTAAATTAAACGTTTAGATGTTTTTTTTGATTTTTAGCATGTTTTTTGTTATATTGCGCGACCAATTATTCAACAGGTGTATTTAGAGGCTGGTTTTTAGGGTTTCTTAAAACGTTTGATAAAAGTAATATATTTTTCCCAAATCGTCAATACGAATGGGGAGTGAGGTTATATGATTAAGCAACGCACATTAAAAGATAGTGTTTCAACCGTGGGTGTTGGATTACATAAAGGTGAAAAAGTGCAGGTCACCCTCCGTCCTGCGCCGATCAACACCGGAATTGTTTTCCGTCGTATCGATCTTGACCCTGTTATCGAAATTAAGGCGTCACCTGAAGTTGTTGGTGAAACGACGTTATGTACTTGCTTAGTCAATGAAGATAATATTAAAGTCTCTACTGTTGAGCACTTGCTTTCTGCCCTTGCTGGTTTAGGGGTTGATAACCTCTTTATAGAAATAGATTCGGCTGAAATTCCAATTATGGATGGCAGTGCATTACCTTTCGTTTATTTGATACAGTCAGTAGGTATTACTACACAAAGTGCAGCCAAGCGCTTTATTCGTATTAAGAAGCCAATACGTGTTACAGAAGGCGATAAATGGGCCGAGTTACTTCCTTATGAAGGTTTTAAAGTTAACTTTGCTATAGAGTTTGATCATCCTGTTATCGCTACTACATGTCAAACGATGTCTATGGACTTCTCTAGTTGCTCATTTATTAAAGAGATCAGTCGAGCAAGAACCTTTGGTTTTATGCAAGATATCGAGTTTTTAAGAAGTCATAATTTAGCGCTAGGTGGAAGCTTAGAAAATGCGATAGTGCTTGATGAATATCGCATGTTAAATCAAAATGAACTTCGCTATGATGATGAATTTGTTAAGCATAAGATTCTGGATGCGATTGGTGATTTATATTTAGGTAATGCGAGCATTCTTGGTGAATTAAATGCTTTTAAATCAGGCCATGGTTTAAATAACTTATTACTTAGAGAAGTCTTCAAACAAGTCGACTCATGGGAGTGGGTTACTTATGAGAATGAAGAAAAATCACCTATTGAATTTCAGGAAATAAGCGCACAAGCTTTTTAAGCTTGTGCTCTATATAGCTTATAAAGATTCTAGCTTAAGATATAGGATAAATTAAACCTAAATACTTGATGTATAGTTAAACAGTTTATTTAGCTATACATTTATCGACTATCCAACGTGCCCCTTTATAACTTTATCGTTTTAAACGATAAATAATCTTTATATTTCACATTTTATTACAGCATTTCATGTCTAACTAAGTATAATTATAACTAAGTACTCAAGGCTTAGGTGACATAATGATAAAAATAGTGCACGCGTTTACAATGATCTTCATCACATCTTTCTTATTTAGCTGCGTTCAGGTTGAGCCCGTAAAACAGTCAGCAAAAGAAAATATCGCAATTTCTTCGGTAAGAGACTCTGAGAAGTTATTCCCTCAGGGTAGTACTTTTTCGATAGAACAAAAACATGCTAAAGAAACATCATTTACCCCAGAGAAAATGAAAGAGGTATATCAGCTTTATCAAAATACGCTGCTTAAAAACCTAGAAAGCAATGGTTTTGTTTATAAAGCCGGAACGACAGCAGTTGATTTTGAGGTAGGTTTTGGACTGGCTTTATCTTCAGATGTTTCAGATGAAAGCTTAAGTAGTAAATTTGGATTAACTCCAGGTCTAGCAGAGCAAAATGATCTTAATAAAGGGAGTTTTATTGTTTTTGTCACAGATCCTTATTCAGAGAAAATGATCTGGCGGGGTGCTGTGCAAGGTTTCGCTCATGACCAGTTATCAGCTGCCGAGAGAGCGTCAAGAGTTCAAACAATAGTCAACCAAGTGATGACATTATATTACCAAGGTAAATAACATATTGTTACAGAAGAAAAAAGAAATTAGGGCTATTATCGTTATGAGTTCTGTTTTTTTATAGATTAAATAAAGGATCAACCATGAAAAATACACTATTAACATTTTGTCTATTTGTTATTTTGTTTTCTTTTCAACCTGTAGCACAAGCAGCAACAAGTGAAGTAACATGGAAAGATTACGAAAGTTATCGAGATATATTGCCAGGTAACGGTAATAAGAAAGCATTTAGAGAGCGAACTTTTAAAGCACTTGAAAAGCATTTTTCAAAGTTAGCTGCAGAATTACCAGAAAAGCAAATTTTAAAAATAGAAGTGACTGATGTTGATTTAGCCGGTGATACACATGCAGGCGGTATTAATCAATTTAGAATTGTAAAAGAGATTTATATACCGAGAATAGAATTTAATTATCAGTTATTAGATGAAAGCGGCAAGGTAATTAAAACAGAAGAGCTAAATGTGAAAGACATGAACTTCTTAAGCAATTCTCAATTAAAATACCGTAATGAATTTCTAGGCTATGAAAAGAAGATGCTAGATGACTGGTTTTACGAGACCTTTGAAGATAACCTCGTAAAAGATCCTTCTTAAGCATAAAGATAGAGCGACATAATACTCAAGTTGCCACAGTCTCTCTATTTTCTAAAATATCAAAAATCGCTAATAAGTTATTATTAGCGATGTTTTATTTTTGGTAGCTTTGTTCAAAGTTACCTAAAATAGTAAACATCTGTTCAATCTTTTTAACTAATGCGATCAACTGGCTTTGATCTTGACTTGTTTGCCAAGCTAAGAAGTTATCGGCAATTTCTTGAACATAAGGCTGAAAGTTTTCTGAAGAACATGAAAATCCTGCATTTTTCTTAAAAATAGCTTCAAATTTTGCTTTTTTATTTTCACGTAAATCCGCTAGGCTTGCATCCGCAGATAGAGATTTTTTCAAAATGATTGAAATATTTTCAACAAGTTGCTTTTCAATTGCTTTAGTCATTTGTGTATACCGAGTTCACTTAAAAGATAATAAATATATGCCAATTTATAAACCGTGCATTATGCCAGATTAATAGGGGTTTTGTTAGCTTCGTTTGAAATTTCTCTGACCAACTTTGGCATCAAATAACCGGGTAGGTTTGCCATCATTTCTTGCGCTATTTTTACAGCGTTTTGTTCAGAAATATCAAAATGAGCTGCACCTTGTACGGCATCAAGTAGGTGTAAATAATAGGGTTGAATACCATTATCAAACAAATCTTCGCTAAGTTTAACTAGCGTTTTTGCCTCATCATTAATGCCTTTAAGTAAAACACTTTGATTAAATAAGGGGATTTTAGCTTCTCTGAATAGTTCAATGGCTGAACTAAAATCTTCATTAATTTCATTTGGGTGATTTATATGAAAAACAATGGTGGGTTTGAGTTTTGTCGTTTGTAATAAATTAACTAGCTGCTCAGTTACGCGATTTGGAATAACGACAGGAAGCCTAGTATGTATTCTCAAACGTTTTATATGTGCAATATCTTCTATTTGATTCACGAGCCACTGAAGATGGTCATCATTTGCCATTAAAGGATCACCACCGCTAAAAATAACTTCAGTTATTTCATTGTGCTTTGCAATATAATCGAGAGCCTCCTGCCACTTGGCTTTGTTGGGGCTATTATCTTGATAAGGAAAGTGCCGTCTGAAACAATAGCGACAGTTAACAGCGCAAGCCGATTTTACAATCATTAACACTCTGTTTTTATATTTGTGTAACAAGCCTTGAGCTACAGTATCGTGTTCGCCTAAGGGATCAGTACTATAGTTATCTGTTAGAGTAAATTCACTCGAAAGTGGCATAACTTGTTTAAGTAATGGATCGTCAAAATTACCTTTTTCCATACGGTCAATAAAAGGAAGAGGCACTCTAACAGCAAATAATTTTCTAGCAGAAAAATGTTCTAAATAGGCTTGAGGGTCGATATCAAGGCTTTGAAGTAATTTTTTAGGATCAGTAATTACCGTTCGCAAATCTTTTTGCCATGATTTTTCATCACAAAGATGCAAATCTTCTTCAATTTGCGTTATTATTTGGGGTAATTCTAATTTCAAAGGTTAACCTTAATCATTGTCATCGTTTGGTGGCTATTTTAATGGTAATCGGCACATAACAAAAGAGATACTATGGCAACTTTTAGCACAAATCAATTTAAAGCGGGTCTTAAAATCATGCAAGACGGAGAGCCTTGCAACATTTTAGAAAACGAACTTGTTAAGCCAGGAAAAGGTCAGGCGTTTAATCGAGTGAAGATTAGAAAGCTTGTTTCAGGTAAAGTTTTAGAGAAAACATTTAAATCAGGTGAATCAGTAGAAGGTGCTGATGTGATGGAAGTAGAGCTTGCTTACCTTTATGCAGACGGTGAGTTTTGGCACTTTATGAATAATGAAACATTCGAGCAAATTGGCGCTGATGAAAAGGCGGTTGCAGACTCTGTGAAATGGTTAGTAGAAGGTGATATCTGTACAATTACACTTTGGGATGGTAATCCTATTTCGGTTGCTACGCCGAATTTTGTTGAAATAGATATCACAGAAACAGATCCTGGTTTAAAAGGTGATACTGCCGGTACGGGTGGAAAGCCAGCAACTTTATCAACAGGTGCTGTTATTCGAGTTCCTTTGTTTGTTCAAATTGGTGAGAAAGTGAAAATAGATACACGCTCTGGAGAGTATGTGTCGAGAGCGACTAAGTAACTTAAATTTTAATTAAGCAGTTATTAAGGGACAGAAAAAGTGACGATAAAGAAAATATTAATAACGAGTTCAATCTCCATTTTTAATCAGTTTCAGTGATCTTGCACAAGCTAACTACAGCAACATTTCGACAGATGGGAAGCTTCACTAAAAGTGGTTGGCTCAAAATCATTTGATATTTCGGGAACAAATAGTTATTCGGTCGATGTTGACGATGATTTAGGTGATGCAAGCACTGCAGATTTCGAAATGTATCATTTAGAAGTCGGATCGATGTTCTAAAAGTAGTTATATAAAGATTATGTCATTGTATTTTAAATTATCTGCATAAATCTTGATGTAAAAGCCTAAATGATTTTTTCATTTGGGCTTTTTTTATCTGTATACTAAAAAACGAAAATTCATAGGGTTACATATTACTTGTAAATTATTTAAAAAAATTGGACTCATTTTTATTCGTATAATTCGCTCTCAAACTTGATAAAATAAACAATATAGACAATATTTTAAAGAAGTTAAATTCAAATATTTTCTATATTGGAGATGATCTGATGACAGATTCAACCAGTGCTGATACTTCAAATAATGAAGATCTAAATGACATAACAGAACCAGTGAATTCTGAGGACAGCACAACATCGGGTAGTACTAATACTGCGGATAATAGGCAATCGACAGTTGCAAATACTGTAGCGACAGGCTCAACGACGGTTGATATTGAAGAAGCTGAAAGTAATTTAGTCGCTTCAGATGCGTCAACTTCTATCTCGAGTGATGGAGAAGCAACTGATAGTGGTGAATCAGAATCAACACAGTCTTCAGCGCCGGTTTCTTCTGATTCACAATCTAACAACATTGAAAGCGCTAGTACTGATGAAGAAACAACTTCAAGTTCTGATAGCGAATCAGCAAGTAGCGATCCTGCTGGAGAAACTTCTGATGTCTCTACCGGTGCGCAAAGTGTAGGTGGAACAGAAACTGACTCTTCCTCTTCAGCTACTACGAGTTCAAGTAGCGCAGCGCAATCGCCTTCAGGTACAAGCGAAACTTCAAATGAAGCTTCAACTGAAACATCTGAGGGAGCAACTTCATCAGAGAGCAACTCTACAACCACAACCAGTGAAACATTTGAAGTTAATGTAGGTCAAGATCACAACAGCGACGGTCAAATTGATGCAGATGATATCCCGCTAACGGACGATGCCGAAAACTCAATGACTTTTGAAGTCAATGTCACCGCTGAGAATGATGCCCCAACAGTGGTTGATAAGTCATTTACTCTTCAAGAAGACGGTGTTTTAACTTTTACAGCTGATGAACTTCTTGCTGATGCAACAGATATAGATGGAGATAGTTTATCGATTGAGTCTGTAAGCTACACTGGAACCGACGGTGTATTAACTACTAATGAAGATGGCACTTACAGTTTTGCTCCTAACGATAATTTTAATGGAGAAATAAACCTTAGTTTTGCAGTAAGTGATGGAACGGATTCTGTTGATGCAAATATCGAGCTTGTGGTTGAAGGGGTAAATGATGCACCTGTTGCAGGTAGTACAAGTTATAGCATTGATGAAGATGGTGTATTAACTTTCAGCGAAGCACAATTACTTGCCAATAGCTCTGATGTTGAAGGCTCAGTATCACTTGAATCAGTTACATATTCAGGCACTGAAGGTGTACTGACAAATAATGGAAATGGCTCTTTTGACTTTGCCCCTAATGAAAATTTTCATGGTGATGTATCACTAGATGTTACCGTTATTGATGAAAGCGGAGATACTACAACGACAACGGCAGGTATTTCAGTCATTGAAGTAAATGATGTACCTATTGCAGGAAGTACTGCATATACAGTTGCTGAAGATGGTGTTTTAACCTTCTCTAATGAACAATTACTCGCGAATTCAAATGATTTAGACGGAACATTAGATGTCCATGAAGTTAATTACTCTGGTACTGACGGAGTGCTTGCTGATAAAGGAGATGGAACTTATGATTTTTCACCTAACGATCATTTCCATGGTGAGGTTTCACTAGACATAACAGTGATTGATGACGATGGTGCAACAGCAACAACCACGGCTGGTATAGATGTTATTTCGGTTAACGACACACCTGTTGTATCGGGAAAATTAGCCTATTCAGTTGATGAAGATGGTGCTATTACATTTTCACAAGAGCAACTTCTTGCCAATGCTTCTGATGCAGATGGGGACACGTTAAGTGCATTTAATTTATCAGCAAGTGATTCAACCGTTGTTGATAATGGTGATGGCAGTTTTACCATAACACCTGATGAAAACTTCAATGGTGTCATTAATTTAAGCTTTGATATTAGCGACCCTTCTGGTGATATAGTGGGCAGTGGGGTAGATTTGACAGTAAA
>CAWVWK010000018.1:0-26413 GCA_963933725.1 uncultured Colwellia sp. | reverse complement strand
AGACAAATGCTTGATGCACGCATTGGGCACCACATTGAAGATGAGAAAGTTACAGATATTTTAACAAGACTAGAGTTTAAGGTTGAAAAGACAGGCTCTGATGGTGCTACAGTTTGGCATGTAGTTGTACCTGCATACCGTTTTGATGTGAAAATTGAAGTAGATCTTATAGAAGAAGTTGCTCGTTTATATGGCTATAACAATATTCCAAATGTTGCGCCTAAAGCGACTTTGAAAATGCGTGAGCAAAAAGAAGCGAACTTAAGTTTAAGAAAACTTAAACAAACGCTTGTAAATAGAGATTATCAAGAAGCTATTACATATAGCTTTGTCGATCCTAATAAACAGTCACTTATCCACCCAGAACAAGCGGTGATGACGTTGCCACACCCAATTTCTTCTGAAATGTCGGTAATGCGTTTGAGTTTATGGACAGGATTATTGCAATCAGTAGCTTATAACCAAAACCGTCAGCAGGGTCGTGCGCGTTTATTTGAGTCTGGTTTACGTTTTGTTCCAGACGAAGCGGCTGAGAATGGTGTTCGCCAAGAAAACATGCTTGCGGGTGTTATAACAGGTCAACGTGTAGATGAACACTGGGACATGGAAAAAGCTGCAACCGATTTTTATGATGCTAAAGGCGATGTTGAAGCGTTATTACGTTTAACAGGCCAAGAAAAGAGCTATGAGTTTTCTAAAACGGAATTAGAAGCACTTCACCCTGGGCAGAGTGCACAGATTACTCGTGATGGTAAACTTGTAGGCTATATTGGTGCGTTACACCCTGAATTAGCAAGAAATTTAGGATTAAATGGTAGAACACTTATTTTTGAGCTGTTGTTATCTGAAATATTAGAACAAAAAATACCGCAAGCTACTGATATATCAAAGTTTCCTGCAAACAGAAGAGACTTGGCCGTTGTAGTTGAAGAGTCTGTTGACTCAAATAAAGTGTTACAACTTGTTGAAAAGGTTGGCGGAAAGCTTTTAATTGATCTAAACTTGTTTGATGTATACCAAGGCGAAGGGATAGAAGTAGGTTTTAAGAGTTTGGCAATCGCTTTGACATTACAAGATACAAGTAAAACACTTGAAGAGAAAGATATTACAGATGTCATCGATGTTGTGGTATCTACATTGAAATCTGAATTAAATGCATCACTGAGGGACTAAGCAATGGCGCTTACTAAAGCAGAAGTAGCAGAACATTTATTTGAAAAAGTCGGCTTAAGCAAAAAAGACGCGAAAAACATGGTAGAAGTGTTTTTTGAAGAAATTCGTGAAACGCTAGAAAGTGGGAAGCAGGTTAAACTTTCTGGTTTTGGTAATTTTGATTTGCGCCAAAAAAGTGAACGCCCAGGTCGTAACCCGAAAACAGGAGAGGACATTCCAATCTCTGCTCGTAAAGTGGTTACTTTTAAACCGGGTCAAAAACTTAAAACACGTGTTGAAGAAGGTAATACTAAGTAACAGACGTTAAAGCCTATCTTATCAAGGTTTTTGTTATTTTTAGAACTATTCTATTGTGTTAATCACTTTTGTGTCGTTAATATCTCTAGCTTTCTTCATTCTTAAAGAAGCTTGTGTTAGAGGTTTAATTTAATTTTTCAAAAATTATCCCTTAAAAAGCACTAATATTTTATTAGTGCTTTTTTTATGAGTGAAATTTAACATGAGCTTTTATCTTGATAAGTTTTTATTCATCTTAATGAAATTTATGTTGCTGCTCTAATATAACGCAATAGGTCTCACCTTGTTTGGCAGCACTTTCCAATTCCTCAATATGATTTTTTATCAACGATGTCTCAGATAAAACAACCGCAGAACAATTGCCATTGCTTAAGGCATTTTTTATGGAGTTCAAATGCTTCTTTTTTGCATCCTTTGAATTGATGTTTTTAAAGGTTTTATTGAAATTAACCATTAGTACTTGTGAAGTGTCTATGTTGTGTAATCTGGCCAATTCTTCAATCGAAGACTCTATAGGGTTTATGAATAAAACCCACTTTTTTTGTTTGTTATGTTTTTGACATAAAGATATATATTGCTTTGTGAATGCACTTTCTTCAGCTATATGTTGGTGCTCAAACCACGAAGTTGTTGGTATAAATGTATCTTTCTGTATGTTGTTTTTTACTCTAAAGCTATGTTTAATAATGTTTTTTGTTATGTTTTGCATAGGTAGCCTTTAATTAAGTAGAGATACTGTATATATGTACAGTATTGTTTTTTTGATTACTTTGCAAGCAATAATTAAATAAATATTAAATTAATTTGTTAAATATTAGTTGTATCTATGTAATAGGTTTTAAAGTGCCCTGAGTAAGAAGCTTCTAGTAATATTGTATTAGATATTTTGTAGGTAATGCCACTGCATTTATCATTAAGCATGAGGAGGTAGCTCAATACAAATTAAGCAAATTTAGAAAAGTAAAATAGCAAAATGTAGATCAACAGATCTGTAAAGGGTGAAAAATTATATTAAAATGACCAAGCAATAAAACGACTTGTTTTATGGCCTTGCGACATATTAACCACCTTGAAGTTTTGAATGTTACTCTTTTTAAGATGTTTTTTTATTGTATTCAGGTTTTCTTTTTTAGACACTAAACAGGTAAACCATTTCACTTGAGATTTATAAAGAATACTTTCTTTGAACATAGTTTTTATAAAAGTAACTTCACCCCCTTCACACCAAAGCTCGGCTTTTTGTCCGCCAAAATTTAAATTGGCTTGTTCACCTTTACGAAGGTTATTTTTAGTCTTTTCAGGTTTATTTTTATTTAGGTTGTGCCATTTACGATGACTGCCCTGATCGGCTTCTATAGCAGAACGATGAAAAGGCGGGTTACACATAGTTAAATGATAATATTCACCAGGCTGAATAATACCTTTGAATATCTGTTTTTCATTAGTTTGTAATCTGCACGTTATTTTATCACCAAGGCCAGGGTTTGCTAAAATATTTTTATTTGCGACTTGAATAGATTTAGGGTCTATATCGCTAGCGACAAATTGCCATTGATATACTTGAGCACCTAAAATGGGATAAATACAACTTGCACCTGTCCCAATATCAAGCACCTTAATTAGCTTATCTTGAATTTTTTTTTCTTCCAATAAGTCAGCTAAGTAATGAATATAATCAACTCTCCCTGGTATAGGAGGGCACAAATATGTTGTCGGTATATCCCAATGCTTAATTTGATAATATAGCCTTAACAAGGCGAGGTTTAGCGCTTTAACCGATTTTGCATCGCTAAAGTTGATGGTACTTTCTTGGTTAAAATTATTGGTAATGATATGCTTTTTCAGCTCAGGTGAAGCAGCTAATAATTTAGGAAAAGGGTAGCCTGTATTATGACAGTTTCGCGGATGTAACTGTTTTTTTATTATCGTTTTTTTAGCTATTTTGCCATTGTGCATAAGTGACCTTGAATACCAATTAAGCTTTTAGCCCTAATTTAAAAAGCCCGTTACTTTGAAACTGCACAGCTTCTTTACGTTTTTTGGCTATTAGTAAGGTCCCATCATCCATAAAGAGAAAGTTTTTCCAACAACGTTTAAACACAGCCCAGGTTGTTTCTATAATTTGATCTCGGCTTGTGCAAAAGTAAATAACGGTGTTATTGTCCCATGATGCGTGTTCAATGATTGGGTCTGGCAAAGATGCTTCGTCACTATCCCACACACTTTCCCATTTCCCTTGATCACTCCAAGTACTTTTATTGAATGGCCAATCTCCTTTTTTAAAGAAATCCGGATGATCAACCTGTTTGCTGATAAATGTATCCCATAGAACATTAGCTCGGTTGATGCTCATTGGTTTTATCTTAGTTATATCAGCTTCGCTGATTGGTAAACTTTTGTGTTTGAATATCCAAGCATTTTTTAATTGTTCAAGCGGTTGATAATTCATTAGTCATAAATCGATGGAAATAATATTAGATAAATTATAACAGTAAAACATAGTTGAAATAAATGCAAAACCGCCATGTAGCCCAGAGGAATATAATTTTAAGCTGTTTTTCGATGAGTATTTTATATTCAGAGTAAGAAAGTTCCAATATCGAAGCTCATAAATTTGCTGAATCCGATCAATATGTAGTGACTAGTTTTTTCAAATTCAACAGAGTTATACTAAGATGAACAAATCTTAGTTTTATTTGACCTTGTTTTGATAAAACTGCTAATGTTGTGTTTAGGTTAAAAAAAGTACACTTACCTAAGAGGATTTTGAATGAATTCAGTTGTAGGAAATGCAAATACGATGGAACAGAGTCATGAAGAGCCCAATTCAACCCAAGTGAGAGCAAGTTATTTGAGTGCTAATGAATTAAGGTTAGCCGCTTCGTTACTTTTTCAAGCATACCATAACGACCCTGTTTTTTTAGAGATATTTGAACAAGATAAGCCTGATTATGAGCAAAGAGTTAGGGCCGCAATTCGAGAAGAAATTAATGCCTTTTGGAAGGCAAAACAACCTATGGTTGGCTTGTTTTTAAAAGATACGATGATAGGTGTCGTCTGCCTCAATAGTCCGGATGATACTGTAGGTAGTGATCGTTTTTGGCATTGGCGCTTAAAGATGTTACTCGGTGCAGGGTATTTAAGTACTAAGCAAATGATCGAAAAAGAAAAAGCAGTAATAGCGGCTGTACCTTTGAAAAAGTTTCATATGATTTCATTCATCGCTGTTCACCCCCTTCATCAGCACAATGGTTTTGGAGTACATTTAATGGCAGCTGTTAATACTGTATTAAAGGAACACCCAGAAAGTGAAGGTGCAGCTATTTATGCTACGACAGGTAAGTACCGTAAATTTTTTGAAGAGATGGATTATAAATTTGTTGAGGAATTAGTTGTAGGCAATGTTTCCGGTTCCTTAATGGTATACTTTAAAAATAAATAGTTTATTTCATTTCATAATTTAAAAATATTCTAAATAAAACCCTTAATGATTTTTCGTTAAAGGGTTTTTTAGTTTTCCGTTATAGCTTTTTAACTTTTTTTATTTTATTTTGTGTTGATATTATCATTTTGTTCTGTGTTGTGTAATAATACAGGTAGGGTTACATAAGTGCTTCGTGTCTATTGTTTAAGCATTTAAATTTTTCTATAAAAGTGTAAATTAATGAGGAAAACAACATGATGAATGCAAACGTATCAAATGATAGTGTAGTAAGAAGAGAGCGCGATACAGAAGAGCAAGTCTCAGTTGTTCAACAGTTAGCCGATGCGCACAATGAAATAGACCAACTTAAGCTAAAATTAGCCTGGATGGAGCGTAGCTACGAATAGAACATCATGATGTTGCTGTAATATAAATCCAACTAAGTTATTGAACAGTTCTACTTGTTAAGATATCTCTAACAAGAAAGCCAACAATGTAAATTGTTGGCTTTTCTTTTTTAAACCTTTATTTAAGATCTTTACCTACTCTTGTGAGAAGTATTAATATCCATTCTATTAAACTATTGTTCTCTTTTACTGGTTACAATAATGACTGCGTTGCTATCAATTCTAATAGCTAGCTAAAACAAAATAGTGAGCCTTGCCCTGATTCTTTTTTCCTATTTACAACGAACGCACACACCTAATTGAATTAGTATAAGCATGTAATAAATAGCATTGTGGTGTCGTTCGTGTTATTTTCTCCTTCAAATAATGATGGCTGTTAAAGCTATTATATTTCATTAAATCAACCTTAAAAAATCTCAAATAGGAAGTTTTTATGCCTAAGGCTAGTGATATAAAAAAAAATGCTGCTATTGAACATAATGGCCAAGTACTCATCGTAAGAGACATTACTCGCTCTGTACCCCAAGGAAGAGCGGGAGGTAGTTTATACCGTATGCGTTTATATGATGTCGTCACGGGCGCAAAAGTGGATGAAACATTTAAAGCAGAAGATATGCTAAATTTTGCTGACTTAAGTAGACGTCCAGCGATGTTTTCATACATTGATGGTGATGAATATGTATTTATGGATAATGAAGATTACACACCCTATAATTTAAATAAAGAAAGTATTGCTGAAGAAGTGCTTTTCATTAACGAGGAAACAGAAGGTCTTGCTGTGATCATCGTTGACGATATTCCTGTGGGTGTTGCTTTACCGCCAAGTGTTGAGTTAGTTATTACAGAAACAGACCCTTCAATCAAGGGTGCATCTGCAAGTGCTAGAACAAAACCAGCCACTTTAAGTTCAGGATTAATTGTTCAAGTACCAGAGCACATCTCTACCGGTGATAAAATCAAAGTAAATACCGAAGAGCGAAAGTTTATGGGTCGTGCAGACTCTAAATAAAAGGAAATAGGATGACTGAGTCGTTAAAATATAACTTCGGTAGTTCAGGTAAGCCATGGGGTGATACTGAAAAAGAGCAATGGCTTTCAATGCAGGAAACGAAAAGAAGTTATCAAGTTGAAGTGCTCGATAAATTGAGTCTCATAAAACCAAACTTTAACGTCTCAAAATATGGGGCTCTTTCAATTGATAAAGCCCGTTACCCTTTATTTGCTTTTAAAAGTCAGGATTGGCAAACAGATAAAAAAACGATACTGGTAACAGGTGGCGTTCATGGTTATGAGACAAGTGGTGTTCAAGGAGCTATTCGTTTCTTAGAAAGAGTCGCCTCTAATCCAGCCCATTATGGTGCCTTTAATTATATTGTTGTACCTTGTGTTAGTCCTTGGGGGTATGAAACGATTAACCGTTGGAATGCTAAAGCGATTGATCCAAACCGTTCTTTTTATGCGAATAGCCCAGCAGAAGAGTCTGCTTTATTGATTGCATTTATTGAATCTTTTAACTCTTCTGAAGCCGATAAACATCAAGGTATTATTTGCCATATCGACCTACACGAAACAACAGACACGGATAATTCAGAATTTAGGCCCGCATTAGCTGCACGGGATGCCATTGAACAGCAAGTTTGGTCTATACCTGATGGCTTTTACTTAGTTGGCAATTTGACTAATCCAGTGCCTGACTTTCAAACTGCAATCATTAAGGCTGTAGAGCAAGTTACACATATTGCTCCAGCAACAGATGGTAAATTAATTGGTGTACCGATAGAACAATTTGGTGTCATTAATTACGAAGGAAGAAAATTGGGCTTATGTATGGGGCTGACTGATGCAGAGTTCGTGACTACAACAGAGGTTTATCCTGATAGCCCTAGGTCTGATGAAGAAAATTGTATTCTAGCTCAAGTCGCCGTTATTGAAGGTGCAATATCTTTTTTATCGACTGAGCAAGCTTTTTAACATGTCAACAACGGGCACTATTCAGGTTTAAATGACATTATAGTGTTTTTATAAGTTAATATAGACTTATTAATAGGCTAAAGGTAAATTTAAACAATTAAGATTAACTTTACCTTCTTTAATTTAACTCAAGGCTGATTATGTTTCATCATAAAAAAGGAAGCTTCACTGCTTGGATGCTTCGCTTAAGAAAGATTATTCGTTGGCCTTTAATGACAACGAGAGAAGCGGAAACCTGTGCTCAACATTCCTTTGAAGTCACTTTAATTAGTCATCAAATCTCACTGATTGGTAAAATAAAATTTAACCGAACTTATAACCCAGCAGATATTGCGTTGGTTGCACTATACCATGAAGCATCGGAGTCCGGTGGCGTTGGTGATTTACCTAGCCCTCTAAAATACTATAACCCAGAGTTTACAGAGCAAGTAAAAAAGATAGAAAGTGAAGTTGAACACTCGATGGTCTATGAAGGCTTACCTCAATATTTACAATCTGACATGGCAGAGCTTGTTATCCAGACTAATATAGATCCAACAATGAAAGCGATTGTTAAAGCAGCTGATGACTTAGCAGCATTTCATTATAGCTTGTCGGAGGTTAATGGGGGCAATAGGGAGTTTGTTGATGCGGCGAAAGTTCTAGAGAAACGTGTCAAACAACACTGCAAACAATGGCCAGAAGTAAATGAATTTTATCAGTCGCAATTTCCTGCCTGTATGCAAACACTCGATGAACTCTCTAGACCCGATCAATAGATATCGGCAATCTATCTATTACTTTTTAGCTTAATTAATGCCTCTTTGAAGAGATGAGTTTATACCAACGTTAATGCAGCATTATAAACATTTATTTTACGCTTACTGATAACAGACAAAGTTATATAGTGAAGCGGCTGCTGGAGCAAGACATAGTGTAGGTACTGAGGTTATTGTTGGTATGTTAGCGGCAACCTTCTTAGCCACTTTTTTGTCCCCTTTATTCTGCTACTGGTTAACTGATCGTATGGTTTCAGATAAAACCGACAGCAAATTACTTTTACAACAAGCTATTGAGCACAACGAGTATGATAATGAGCCTAGAGCCAAGGTTAATAAAGGTTAGAACAAAGGTTAAGTCGGATTTAAAGCAGGAGATAATCCAGACTAGATTATCTAATCATCGCTTTGAGGTTACATTTTACAAAGTAAGTTTGCTTAAGAGAAAGAGGCTGATAATCAGCGTGTTTTAAATAAAATCTCTAAACCAAACCTCAAAACCAAACCTAAACCTAAAACCAAGCAAGAGTATCTCGGTTACTTAATTTATTTGATGGTAAGTTGAAAAGAATTTTTCAAGTTTTTCTAATGCTGTTTTAAGCTCATCAATGTAAGGTAAGAAAACTAATCTGAAGTAGTTTGGTGTCTTAATATTAAAAGCTCTTCCGTGTACTAATAATATTTTTTCTTGTTTAAGTAAATCCAAGATCATTTTTTCATCATCGATAATATTAAACTTATCAATATCGACTTTTACAAACAGGTATAGCGCGCCCATCGCAGGGTGACAAGATAAGCCATCAATTTTATTGAGCATTTCATAGGAAATATTACGCTGTTTCAATAACCGGCCGTCATCACAAATAAGTTCATTGATGCTTTGATAACCACCTAATGCGGTTTGTATTGCATGCTGAGAAGGGACATTGGCACATAAACGCATTGAGGCAAGCATATTTAAGCCCTCTATGTAATCCTGTGCTTGTAATTTTGGTCCTGTTATAACCATCCAGCCCGCTCTAAACCCAGCAACACGATAGTTTTTAGACAAACCACCCATTGTTAAAATAAGCACATCGTTTGCTAAACTCGCTGTTGGAATATGTTGAGCTTCATCGTATAGAATTTTATCGTAAATTTCGTCACTAAAAATAATCAGATGATGTTTCCTAGCTAAGGTAATAATGCCTTCTAATATCGCCTTAGGATAAACAGCGCCTGTTGGGTTATTAGGGTTAATTAAAACAATCCCTTTGGTTTTAGTTGTTATTTTAGATTCCATATTTTTTAAATCTGGGTACCAAAAATTTTCATCATCGCAAAGGTAATGAACGGGCACACCACCCGATAACGAAACAGCAGCAGTCCATAAAGGGTAATCAGGTGCGGGAATAAGGATTTCGTCACCGTTATTCAGTAACCCCTGCATGGACATCACAATGAGTTCGCTTACACCATTGCCAATGAAGATATCATCGGTAGTTAAATCTTGTATACCTTGCTGTTGAAAATACTGCATAACGGCTACTCTAGCAGGGTATATACCTTTAGAGTCACTATAGCCTTGAGAATTGGGCAAATGATGAATAACATCTTTTAAAATATCATCAGGGGCTTCGAAGCCGAAAGGGGCAGGGTTGCCAATATTAAGCTTTAATATTTTATGTCCCTCATCTTCAAGTTTACGGGCTTGAGTGGCTATTTCGCCCCTAATGTCGTAGCAAACATTATTTAACTTGTATGACTTGATTATAGGTTTCATTATTTACTCAAAAGCGATTATAAACAGAATATCTTGCTAATTTAGCATGATTATTAAGCGCTTAAATAGTATTTTTTAAATTTTTATATTTTAGGGTAAAAAAAAGCCCACTTCTCATTAAAGAAATGGGCTATAAAACTCAATTAACTTTATAATTCGTCAATAAAAGACACAGCTCTACCAATGTAACTTGCTGGTGTTAATAAGCATAATTCTGCTTTTACACTTTCAGGAAGTTCAAGCTTGTTGATGAAGTCACGCATTGAATCTGCATCAACACGCTTACCACGGGTTAAATCCTTAAGCTTTTCGTATGGTTTTTCTATACTGTATCTGCGCATCACCGTTTGCACAGGCTCAGCTAATACTTCCCAGTTTTTATCCAGCTCATTAGCTAAGCTCTCTTCATTAACTTGCAGTTTACTTATACCTTTTCTTGTTGCTTGATAAGCTATTAAAGAATGAGCAAAACCCACACCTAAATTACGTAATACAGTAGAGTCCGTTAAGTCACGTTGCCATCTTGATATAGGTAACTTTTGGGCTAAGTGTGTAAACAGTGCATTGGCTATACCTAAGTTACCTTCTGAGTTTTCAAAATCAATGGGGTTAACTTTATGTGGCATTGTAGAAGAGCCAATTTCACCTGCAATGGTTCTTTGTTTGAAATGACCTAAAGCAATATAGCCCCATATATCGCGATCAAAGTCGATTAAAATCGTATTGAAACGAGCGATAGCATCGAATAATTCAGCAATATAATCATGCGGCTCAATTTGTGTTGTAAAAGCATTCCAAGTTAAACCGAGAGAAGTAACAAATTCGTTTGCAAAACCATGCCAATCTACTTCTGGGTAAGCACTCAAGTGGGCGTTATAGTTACCAACGGCTCCGTTGATTTTACCTAATAATTCAATACTCTCAATTTGAGCTCGTTGGCGTTGTAATCGAATAAATACATTAGCCATCTCTTTGCCTAGTGTACTGGGAGAAGCAGGCTGACCATGCGTTCTACACATCATGGGGATGCTTTTATATTCTTTAGCAAGTCCTTTGATGTCAGCCAATATAGTATCTAGTTCTGGTAGTAATACTGTTTCGCGACACTCTTTTAACATTAAAGCGTGAGAAAGGTTGTTGATATCTTCTGAAGTACAAGCAAAATGAATAAACTCAGTTACCGCATTTAATTCAACATTATCAGCAATTTTTTCTTTAAGAAAATACTCAACTGCTTTTACATCATGATTAGTGGTTGCTTCAATTTTTTTTATGCGCAACGCGTCTTCTTCATTAAAGTGAGCTACTATGTCATTTAAAACAGCATTTGCTGCATCACTAAAAGCAGGTACTTCATTAATGGCTGGTGTTTGACTTAATTTTTGTAACCAACGTACTTCAACAGTTACTCTATATTTAGTTAAACCAAATTCACTGAAAATAGGTCGTAAAGTGCTAACTTTACTACCATATCGTCCATCTACAGGGGATATTGCTGATAATGCTGAAAGTTCCATAGTATGTTCCTAAGCTATTTAAATTGTGTAATATTATGTTCTTAATAGGTAAATCTTAAATGGTCGCTAAAAGTTCTTTAGCAGTGTTCACAAGTTTGGATCGTTTAAATAATATATTGCGACGCTTTCCGCCAACTTGACGCCAAAGTACTGCCGCTCTTATACCAGCAAGTAAAAGCGTTCTAATTTTATATTGATTATTGGTTTGTTTGAGAATGCTTGGTTCACCCCTCACTTGTATTCGGGTGCCAAGAGGACTAATGATATCTGAATAAATACTCGCAAAATTTGCGAGAAGTGGTTCACTCGTTAAACTAAAATGTTTAAGTTGTCTTTGGGTTTCTTGTATTCGGGTGCCAAGTTCAGAGAGTTTCTTAGATTGTTTGGTAAGACTTCGTTCTAAGTTTATTAGGCCAATAATGTAACGGGTTATTTCTGGGTCTTTTACTTTGTTTGTATTGTCACTTAAATGGTTTATAAAAATAGATAACCCGTCTTTTAAGTGACTTAATTCTCCGCCAAAAACCGCAAGTGTATTCTCAGGGGACATTTGTATGATGCTATTTAATGATATTTCAAAGCTATCTTCGTCTAATGGAACACCGCGTGAAATCATTTGTACTTGGTGTGCAATTTGACATAAAGCAGCGAAAGTAATTACTTGATCTTTCATATTTTCTCTATCAATACATAATTGACTTGTTATTAAAACGGTTTTTTAAGCCGAATACTAAAAAAAATGACCTATAAAGGAGTATTTAATACTAACGAATAAGCGTGTCGATAATGGCACCACCTAAGCAGATATCACCTTGATAAAACACAACAGATTGACCAGGTGTAACAGAGTTTTGCGGTTCATCAAAATCGACTTGGTATTCAATCTCAGCTTGTTCATGCGCTTTAGGTCTAATCGTTACAGTACATGGAACATCTTGCTGCCTATAACGCGTTTTTACGGTGCAAACTAAAGGCTCGGTTAAGTCTTTTCTATCTACCCAATGCATTTGATTAGCAATAAGCCCTTTAGAGAACAAACGAGGGTGGTCATGTCCTTGACCAACAATTAAAACATTGCGGATTAAGTCTTTCTCAACGACATACCATGGTTCTTCGCCTGCATTTGCTAAGCCCCCAATTCTGAGGCCTTTGCGTTGACCTAAAGTATGGTACATCAAGCCATCATGCTCGCCAATGGCTTCACCATCACTTGACTCTATTACACCTGGTTTTGCCGGTAGGTACTGCGCTAAAAAGTCTTTAAACTTGCGCTCACCTATAAAACAAATACCCGTACTGTCTTTTTTATTGTGTGTTACTAAACCTGCTTCTTCAGCAATTCTGCGCACCTCAGGCTTTTCTATATGACCTACAGGAAAAAGTGTTTGTGCAACTTGTTTTTCATCAAGCGTATATAAAAAGTAGCTTTGATCTTTATTATTATCTAAACCTCGGATCATCAGCCAGTGGTTATCTCTAAACTCACGTTGCACATAATGACCCGTTGCGATGTAATCGGCCCCTAAATCTTCACAAGCAAATTCAAGAAAAGCTTTAAATTTAATTTCTTTATTACAAATGATATCTGGATTAGGTGTACGTCCTGCTTTATATTCAGCAAGGAAATACTCGAACACATTGTCCCAATATTCGGTCGCAAAATTGATAGTATGTAAGTGAATGCCTAATTTATTACAAATTGCCTGTGCATCTTCTAAATCTTGCGCGGCAGCACAATACTCATCTGTATCGTCTTCTTCCCAATTCTTCATAAATAAACCTTCCACTTGATATCCTTGTTGTTGTAACAAGAAAGCAGAAACCGATGAGTCTACACCACCAGACATACCAACGATGACTTTAGTGTCTGTCGGGTCTTTAATTGAAGGCATTGTATTTTTAAATTCAGAATCAGATGAAAGCATAACGTTAATAAATAAATCACTTAATAAAATGGCGCGCAATTATAGCATGGCTATTTGCACGATTAAATAACTGTTTTTAAGCTGCCATATCAACTCAATAGTTACTATTTATTTAATGATTTAACCATTCCTGTTAATAAAAGAAGGGAGTATAAATCAACAAGGATTTTAATCACTTTTTAAGGACTATTTATGATGTTATCTATTTATATTATCTGTTTATATTTGCCGCTTTCAATGCCATCGAGCGTCCATTCACCAATGGCATAACGAATAAGCCTTAAAGTAGGAAAACCAATGTGTGCAGTCATTCTTCTTACTTGACGGTTTTTTCCTTCGATAATGATTATTTCTAACCAAGTGGTTGGGATATTAGCTCTTTCTCTTATAGGAGGAACTCGGTCCCACGTGGTAGGAGAAGGTAAGATATTAATTCTAGCAGGAAGTGTTAATCCGTCTTTTAATAAAACGCCTTGGCGTAATCTTTTGAGATCACTCTCGCTAGGAGTACCCTCTACTTGTACCCAGTAAGTTTTTTCCGTTTTTTGACTTGGATTGGCTATGCTGTGTTGCAATTTCCCGTCGTTTGTTAAAAGTAATAATCCTTCACTATCCCTGTCTAGTCGGCCAGCAGCATATATTTCAGGTATATCGATAAAGTCTTTTAATGTTTGGCGGTTATCATCGTCGGTGAATTGACACAACACGTTAAACGGTTTGTTAAATAGAACAACCTTTTTTACTTTTTTTAGAGGCTTACTAGGCTTTGTTCTAAACTTTTTATTCACTTGTTTTGACGACGATGTATCGTTTTTATAAACTCGCTTATGCTTCATTGTGACCTAACTTAAAAAAATGTTCTATTAGAGTGTATACTCAGTGTTCTCAAATGTATTTAATTAATATACTATGTATTCATCATTTTATATTATGCTTACTTAACTTTAAAGGTGATTAAGCATAATGTTCAATCGTCAATACTCAACACCCTAGTTGTTATAATATAAAGCTAAACGTTGATACCATATATTTAAATAGGAACATCATGAGCACAGAAAAATCAAAAATCATATACACGCTAACCGATGAAGCTCCCGCATTAGCAACATATTCTTTTCTACCTATCGTACAAGCCTACGCAGCTTCTTCGAATATTAATGTAGAAACACGTGATATCTCTCTAGCTGGTCGCGTATTATCAAGTTTTCCTAAGTATTTATCAGAAGATCAAAGCATTACTGATGCGCTTGCTGAATTAGGTGAAATGGTAAAACAACCCGATGCTAATATTATAAAGTTACCTAATATCAGTGCTTCAGTTCCTCAATTACAAGCTGTTATTAAAGAATTGCAAGCAAAAGGATTTGGTGTACCTAACTATCCAGAAGAGCCACAAAACGAAGCAGAAAAGTCAATTAAATATACTTATGATAAAATTAAAGGTAGTGCGGTAAACCCAGTTTTACGTGAAGGTAATTCTGATAGACGCGCGCCAGGCTCTGTTAAACAATACGCACGTAATAACCCGCATTCGATGGGTGAGTGGTCAAGCGAATCAAAATCGCATGTTGCAAGTATGTCAGGTGGTGATTTTTATTCATCTGAGCAATCAACAACGGTGAACTATGCGACAACGGTAAAAATTGAATTTATTGATGATAATGACCAAGTTCAATTGTTGAAAAATAAAGTTTCGTTATTAACTGGTGAAATCATTGATGCCGGTGTACTAAGCAAAAAAGGCCTAGTAGATTTTTATAGACAAAGCATTGAAGAAGCTAAGCAAGAAGATGTTCTTTTATCTTTGCATTTAAAAGCGACCATGATGAAAGTGTCAGATCCAGTTATTTTTGGTCATGCGGTTAAAGTGTTTTACGAAAGTGTGTTTGCTAAACATCAAGATACCTTTGAACAATTAGGCGTTGAAGCAAACAATGGTATTGGCGATGTGTTTAGTAAAATTTCGCGCTTACCGGAGGCTAAAAGAACCGAAATCGAAGCAGACTTAGCAGCCGTATTTAATGAACGTCCAGAGCTAGCAATGGTTGATTCAGATAATGGTATCACTAACCTCCATGTACCAAGTGATGTAATCGTAGATGCCTCGATGCCTGCTTGTATTCGTTCGTCAGGAAAAATGTGGGGCGCAGATGGCCAGTTGAAAGACACCAAAGCGATGATACCAGATAGATGTTATGCTGGCGTTTATCAAACAGTTATCGACTTTTGTAAAGAGCATGGTGCTTTCGATCCAACAACAATGGGTACCGTTCCAAATGTTGGTCTAATGGCTCAAAAGGCAGAAGAATATGGCTCACATGACAAAACTTTTGTTATGTCGGGCAAAGGGAAAGTTCGTGTTGTTGATAGCACAGGTAATACTTTGCTAGAACATGCTGTTGAAAAAGGTGATTTATGGCGTATGTGTCAAGCCAAAGACTTACCTATTCAAGACTGGGTTAAACTTGCCGTCACGCGTTCAAGAGCTTCTAACACACCGGCTATATTTTGGTTAGATGAAAATCGTTCACACGATAAAGAGATTATTAAGAAAGTTAATGCTTATCTAACGTTACACGATACTGAAGGTCTAGAAATTCAAATATTAGCTCCAGTTGAAGCGTGTAAACTCTCTCTAGAACGTATTATTAAAGGTCAAGATACCATCTCTGTAACAGGTAACGTGCTACGTGATTACTTAACTGATTTATTCCCGATTTTAGAATTAGGTACAAGTGCAAAGATGCTTTCGATTGTTCCTTTAATGAATGGTGGTGGATTATTTGAAACAGGTGCCGGTGGTTCAGCACCTAAACATGTTCAACAATTTGAAAAAGAAAATCATTTACGTTGGGATTCTTTAGGTGAGTTTTTAGCACTTTCTGCTTCTTTCGAGCATTTAAGTGTAACCACAGGCAACTGCAAAGCACAAGTTCTAGCTGATACTTTAGATAAAGCAACGGGTGAATTCTTAGATAGCAATAAATCGCCTTCAAGAAAAGTAGGCGAGCTTGATAACCGAGGTAGTCATTTTTATCTTGCTATGTATTGGGCAAAAGCACTTTCAGAACAAACTAATGATGGTGAATTGAAAAAAACATTTACGCGTATTACCAAAGAGCTTATCGAACAAGAAAGCACGATAGTAGCAGAGTTAAATGGTGCACAAGGACCTAAACAAGATATTAATGGTTATTACTTCCCAGACGTTTCTTTAGCGGCAAAAGCGATGCGTCCAAGTAAAACATTAAATAGCATATTATCTATGTTCTTATAAAAACGTTAGTAAATATATCGTATTAAAAGGTAAAACGGCTCAAGCCCTATACAAAATATTTTGATAAGTTAATTGAGCCTTAATAAAAACAATATTTGCTTTGAATATAGCAAAGTAAGAGTTTCACTTTTGAAGATAGGAAGACGTTTATGACAAATAAAGTTTCAGTTCCAAGTACCGGTGAAAAAATTACAATAACTAACGGTAAGTTATTGGTTCCAAATAATCCTATTATCCCTTTTATTGAAGGTGATGGTATTGGTATCGATGTAACACCACCTATGATAAAAGTAGTCAATGCGGCGGTTAAAAAAGCTTATAATGGCGCAAAAAAGATAGCGTGGATGGAAGTCTATGCCGGTGAAAAAGCAACTCAAGTTTATGATTCTGAAACATGGTTACCAGAAGAGACTTTAGACATGCTTAAAGAATATAAAGTCGGTATTAAAGGCCCTTTAACAACGCCTGTAGGTGGTGGAATGCGCTCGCTTAATGTAGCTATCCGTCAGTTACTTGATTTATATGTATGTCAAAGGCCGGTGCAATGGTTTACTGGTGTTCCTAGCCCTGTTAAAAAACCTTATGAGGTTGATATGGTTATTTTCAGAGAAAACACTGAGGATATTTATGCGGGTATTGAATATAAAGCCGGTAGCGCTGATGCAGAAAAACTTATTTCTTTTTTAAGTGAAGAAATGGGGGTTACTAAAATTCGCTTCAAAGATAACTGTGGTCTTGGTATCAAACCAGTATCTAAACAAGGTACACAGCGTTTAGTAAGACAAGCCATTCAATATGCTATTGATAATAATCGGGATTCAGTTACCTTGGTACACAAAGGTAATATCATGAAGTATACCGAAGGCGCTTTTAAAGATTGGGGTTATGAGCTTGCCATGGAAGAGTTTGGCGCTCAGTTTATAGATTATGGCCCATGGTGTCGTATCACTAATCCTAACACCGGCAAAGAGATTGTGATTAAAGATGTTATAGCAGATGCAATGCTTCAACAAGTTTTGCTTAGACCTGCAGAGTATGGTGTTATAGCAACATTAAACTTAAACGGTGATTACCTATCTGACGCTCTAGCAGCACAAGTTGGTGGCATTGGTATTGCTCCAGGCGCTAACTTAAATGATGAAATTGGTATTTTTGAGGCGACACATGGCACAGCACCTAAATATGCCGGAAAGAATAAGGTTAACCCTGGCTCTGTTATTTTGTCTGCAGAAATGATGCTAAGACATATGGGATGGCTTGAAGCAGCAGATCTATTATTGAAAGGGATGTCGGGCGCAATAAGTGCTAAAACAGTGACTTATGATTTTGAAAGGTTAATGGAAGATGCTACTTTGGTTACCTGTTCACAATTTGGTGATTGTATTATTGACCATATGTAGTTCTGTATTATACGCTAAACTGTAGAAATAAACTTTGCTTGCAAAGTCTTATAAAAAAACACAGCAATTGCTGTGTTTTTTAATCCCAATCTTAAATATTTTTCATGTTTAATAATTAATTTATGGCTAACAATCTACTCTTAATTTTTGTTAGGTGTAAATGTTATGCATATTTAAGTTATTCTTCTATTACTTCGTTCGTTGGCTTTATACTAGCCGCATGATGGCCTTTCGGTCCATCGCTCAACTCATAATCGACATCTTGTCCGGCCTTTAATGTACGATATCCATCCATCTCAATCGTAGAATAATGTGCAAAAATGTCTTCACCGCCACTCTCTGGACGAATAAAGCCAAAACCTTTTGCATTGTTAAACCATTTAACTGTACCGTGAGCCATACTTCTACTCCCTTATGTATCATTTAGTATTTAATTAAGCTAACTAAGTATATTTGCTCTTAACATAACTGTTAAGGCAATGTATGCTGTTGATTAACTTACACGAGCAAGTGATTAAAAAATAATCACTTTTAAATCGTAATGTATCTAGTTAATAAGTCAAGTAAAAACAGTTAATTAATTTAATTTATTATGATTTTTTTATAAGTTAAGTTGAGCAAAAGTAAAAAATAAGGTCTAAAATAAAGATATGAGCAACTGGAAAGAATCAACATACACTGACGGCGATGTTGAAGAAGAAATTGAAAGTAGGCTTGAAGAGCCTGCTAAGTATCACGTATTTTTACTGAATGATGACTATACGCCAATGGATTTTGTTATTGAAGTGCTTTGCCGCTATTTTAATATGGATACCGAGCAAGCTACAGATATTATGTTTACAATCCATTATAAAGATAAAGGTTTATGTGGAACATTTTCTTTTGAAATTGCAGAGTCTAAAGTTGATCAGGTATCACGTTTTTCAAAAGAAAATGAACACCCGCTAAAATGCGTACTTGAAAAAGCTTAAGTTGGGAACCATGTAAATTATAAAAGTAATGTAAAAATTGATTTTAAAAATGCAAAAATTTAATCAGGAGTAACTATGCTAAATAAAGATCTGGAAGTATCGCTTAACTCAGCTTTTCAACAAGCCAAAAAGTCTAGGCATGAGTTTATGACTGTCGAGCATTTACTCCTAGCACTTTTGGACAATCCCTCTGCGATAGAAGCTTTAGAAACGTGTACTGCTAATTTACAGATTTTACGTAAAAAGATTCTTGATTTTATCAATGAAACAACACCGATGATCCCTCTTAGTGAAGAGGATAGGGAAACACAGCCAACGCTTGGTTTTCAACGTGTTCTCCAGCGAGCTGTTTTTCATGTTCAATCTTCTGGTAAAAGTGAGGTGAATGGTTCAAATGTTCTGGTTGCAATCTTCAGTGAACAAGAGTCACAAGCAGCATATATTTTGAAAAAGGAAAATATTACTCGTTTAGACATTGTCAATTATATTTCTCACGGTGTTGGTAAGATAGATAAAGAAGAAAATATTGAAACAGAAAAATTTGCAGAACAACCAAGTGATGAACCAAGAGTTATTGAAAATTTTTCAGTGAATTTAAATGAAGAAGCTGCAAAAGGCAATATTGACCCGTTAATAGGTCGAGATTCAGAATTGGAGCGGACGCTTCAAGTGTTAAGTAGAAGACGTAAAAACAATCCGTTGTTTGTAGGAGAGGCAGGAGTAGGGAAAACAGCAATTGCTGAAGGCCTCGCAAATATGATCGTTGAAAATAAAGCACCAGAGTTTTTGACTAAGGCTACAATCTACTCCTTAGATATGGGAGCGTTACTTGCGGGTACAAAGTATAGAGGTGATTTCGAGAAACGTTTTAAATCTTTATTGAAAGAACTAGAAACAGATACCAATGCTATTCTCTTTATTGATGAAATACACACCATTATTGGTGCAGGAGCCGCATCTGGAGGGATGATGGATGCATCTAATTTGATAAAACCATTGCTTTCAGCAGGTAAATTACGTTGTTTAGGCTCTACAACTTATCAAGAATATCAAAGTATTTTTGAAAAAGATCGAGCACTTGCAAGGCGTTTTCAAAAGATTGATATCGTCGAGCCTAGTGTTGACGATACAACAAAAATATTACAAGGATTAAAAGATAAATACGAAAACCATCATGGAATTCGCTATACCAATTCGGCTTTACGCGCTGCAGCTCAACTGTCAGCTAAATATATCAATGAACGCTTCTTACCTGATAAAGCGATTGATGTTATCGATGAAGCAGGAGCAAAACAACAATTAGTCACCGTTTCAAAACGTAAAAAGACAATCAACAATCATGATATAGAAAGCGTGATTGCGAAGATGGCACGAATACCAGAGAAGTCGGTGAGTACAAATGAAAAAAATAGCTTAAAGAATTTAGATCGTAATCTCAAATTGGTTGTGTATGGTCAAGATAAAGCTATAGATGAGCTCACTTCTGTTATGCGCCTCTCAAGAGCGGGTTTAGGAAATGAAGATAAACCTATAGGCTCTTTCTTGTTTGCAGGTCCAACCGGGGTTGGGAAGACCGAAATAACGCAACAACTTGCGAAGAGCCTAGGCGTAGAATTACTACGTTTTGATATGTCTGAATACATGGAGAAACATGCGGTTAGTCGCTTAATTGGCGCACCTCCTGGCTATGTTGGTTATGAACAAGGTGGGTTATTAACCGATGCTGTATTAAAGCATCCTCACGCGGTTGTGCTATTAGATGAAATTGAGAAAGCTCATGAAGATGTTTACAACATTTTATTACAGGTGATGGACCACGGTACACTAACCGATAATAACGGCCGAAAAGCTGATTTTAGAAACATCATTTTAGTGATGACAACAAATGCTGGTGTTCAAGAAACCGTTAAGAAATCTATTGGCTTTAAGCAGCAAGATCACACAGCTGATGCGATGAAAGAAATCAACAGCGTATTTTCACCTGAATTTAGAAACCGATTAGATAATACGGTTTGGTTTGACCATTTAAATGAAGAAGTTATAGCACAAATAGTTGATAAATTTATCGTTGAACTGCAAGCAAAATTAGATGCAAAACGTGTATGTCTTGAAGTCAGCCAAGATGCGAGAAAATGGCTTGCAGAAAATGGCTATGACAAATCAATGGGTGCAAGACCTATGGCCCGTTTAATTCAGGAAGAGCTTAAGAAGAAGTTGGCTAATGAACTGCTATTTGGTGAGCTCACCCAGGGTGGTGTTGCTAAAGTTGGTGTTCGTAAAAGCAAGCTTGTTATTAATTATGAAAGTAAAAAAGAAGTGGTTACAGAAAAATAATTGATCGGGTATCCAAAACATTAAAAAAGCTTAATCATAGTGAACTATGGTTAAGCTTTTTTGTTAGTTAATTAAATTTTTTATAGCAATCTGCTGATTTATTAGTTTTTTAGGCTGCGATGAGAATGTCGGTAATTTTTTAATACATGGGTTTAATTTAAATAGATTACAACATCAAACTTAATGAAGCGCTATGAACGGTTAATTTTCTCGGTATAATACGTTATTAATTTAATTGGCATTTTCATAGTTCTGCCAAAAGCGGTCATTAGGCCTAGGAATTTAATGAAGTTTATACATACCTCTGATTGGCATATAGGCCGTCAGTTCCATCAGATGTCTTTATTAGAAGATCAAAAATACGCATTAAAACAGCTTGTTGATATAATTAAAGACCAAGATGTTGATGCTTTAGTCATTGCCGGCGATATCTATGACCGTTCACTTCCCCCTGCAAATGCTGTTGAGTTACTTGACGATACGTTTAATCAAATATGCTTTGACCTTAAAGTTCCAATCATTTTAATACCCGGGAACCATGACAGCTCTCCCAGATTAAGCTTTGGTGCAAAGCACATGCAATCGGCAGGCTTACACATATTAGGTGACTTAAATAAAATAACTGAGCCAGTTGTAATTCAAGGAAAAAATAACGAACTTGCTTTTTATGGCATTCCTTATTGCGATCCGCAAACGGTAAAGCACACATTTGATGTAAATGTATCTACATTTGATGAGGCACATTCTTACCTTGTTAATAAAGTTGATAGCGTTAAATCCTCTCAACAAATAAACATACTGATCAGTCATTGTTATATCGATGGGGCAACTGACTCAGAGTCAGAAAGACCTCTACAAATTGGCGGTGAAGACCGAGTAAGTTTTGAGCCTTGTTTACCTTTTGATTATGTAGCACTAGGGCACCTTCATAGCCCTCAGCATAAAGGTGCAGAGCATATTCGTTACAGTGGTTCTTTAATGAAGTATAGTTTTTCAGAAAGGAAGCAGAGAAAAGGTGTTACCTTAGTTGGAGTGAACGATCAGGGCGATATTTCCCATAAACATATTGAGCTAAAGCCGCAAAGAGATTTACGTGTTATTGAAGGTAATTTAAAAGGTATTATAGAAGCAGGTATTTCAGATCCAGCAGCAAATGATTACCTCTTAGTTAAATTAACGGACACTCATGCTATTTTAGATCCTATGGGCAAGTTACGTCATGTTTATCCTAATGTGCTTCATTTAGAAAGAACAGGGATGACTCAAAACACTGAAAACACATTAAAAAAAGAGGCTTTGAAGCGTGGTGAGTATTCAATGTTTCAAGATTTTTTTTCCCAGATTACAGGCGAAAAGATGACCAAAGAGCAAGACCAAACTATAACAAAACTTATTAATACGTTGAAACAATAACCTTTATGAAACCGCATCATTTAACGATACAAGCATTTGGCCCTTTTTCAGCGACTCAACACATAGACTTTAATCAATTAGGCGCTAATCCGTTATTCCTGATTAATGGACCAACAGGAGCAGGTAAAAGTTCTATTTTAGATGCAATCAGTTTCGCTTTATATGGACAAACGACTGGTGCAGAACGAACCCCATCACAAATGAGGTGTGACCATGCTAATGCTAACTTGCTCACAAAAGTAAGCCTAGAGTTCTCAATTGGAGATAAAAAATACAAAATAATGCGGATACCTGCTCAGGAAAGAGTTAAAAAAAATGGTGAGGGAACCACGCTTCAACAAGCAGAAGCGACTTTATGGAGCATTGACCGTAATGGCCAAGAAACACTTCTAGTTCCTAAAA
Source organism: uncultured Colwellia sp. (assembly GCA_963933725.1). Lineage (GTDB taxonomy): Bacteria > Pseudomonadota > Gammaproteobacteria > Enterobacterales > Alteromonadaceae > Colwellia. The sequence goes on along the minus strand of CAWVWK010000018.1, from coordinate 3,382 downwards.
AAGTCCTAGAAGCAGATCTTGAGATAAAGTCTCTATTAGGTCTTAATGTTGAACAATTTCGACAAGTTATGGTTTTACCTCAAGGTAAATTTAGAGATTTATTGTTAGCAGATTCAAAAGACAGGGAGAAAATATTCAGTCAATTATTTCAAACCTCTGTTTATAAAAAAATCGAAGAGAAATTGAAAAGCGATGCCTCAGAAATAAGAAAGAAAGTTGATCAACAAAAACATCAAATATTAGGTATTATCAAGGGAACTGGTTTATCGACAGAAGAAGAGGTTGGAACTGAATTACAAGACTTAACACCCAAACGTCATAATGCTGAACAAGCTAAAAATAATAAAAACTTAAAAGTTCGAGCAACAGAAAATAGTTTTGAAGAAGCGAAAAGGGTGTCGAAACAGTTTGCTACCTTGTTCGATAAAAAAGAAACGTTAAAGCAGGAATTGTCTTTATCGAAGGTTATTGAAAAGCAGGAGTCGCAATTAAATAAAGCCGTCAAAGCACAGCGAATTTATCACCTTTTCGATAATAAAAACCAGATCAAGAATAAAGTTATTGACCTAGAAAAACAATTAAAATATTGCGTTGAAAAATATAATGAAGTTAAGATTAATTTAAAAAATTCGTCAGAGTTTTATGATACTGCCAATGTCGCTTATGCAAATGTTGATACGCTAAAAACCAAGAAAGCTCAATTAACTCAGTTTAATGCATTATTATTAACTTTAAATAGTATTAACGAAGCATTAATCTCTGCAAAATTAGATCTCTTTGGCAGTAAGCAGAAAGTAGAAGCAATAAACCTTGAGATAGCACAAGACCAAAACGTCTTAACAACCAACGAACAAGCAACTGCGCAAATATTGAAAATTGTTGAGGCATTGTCAGAAACTAAAATACTTTTAGAAAAAGCCACTCAAGTACTTATTAAAAGAGAAAAGTTAGACGTTTATGACAAAGATTTCGAGTATTTAGATAATATAAATCAACAGTTAATCTATGAGGTAGAGAAAGCGAATGAGTCTTATCTGCAAGCACAGTTGCATGTTAAACAAGTCGAATACGGTTGGCATTCGTCACAGGCTAGTTTATTAGCACAAGCGCTTAACAAGAATGATCCTTGTCCTGTTTGTGGAAGTAAGGTACACCCCTGTTTAGCAACGACTCTGCATAAAGTCCCTTTTACAACGAAGGAAGATGTAGATGAAGCGAGGGTGCTGGAGAAGCAGCATAAGGCAGCACTAGATCAGTTAAAGGTTGATCTTAGTTTGTCCAACGATAGAGTCAAAACCAACAAGCAACAATCATTAGAGATGCTTAAAACCCTAGGCACCATTGCAGATAAAAGTATTGAACAACTTAATTGTGAAAAAACTAATTTAAAAGTAAAACTGCAAAAATTGCAATTGACTCACCAAGAATTAACAGATTCGATCGCGCTTTGTGAAAAACTCAAACAAAATATTCAAACTAAAATAGAAGCGCAAAAACAATTAAATGCTCAAGTAAAAATAAATAATGAAGCGGTGATTGCTAAACAAGCAAGCTTACAACAAATCAAATCTCAAATACCTAGTATCTATCAGGAAAGTGGTGTAGTTGAACAAAGTATCTCTTCTGTAAACAGTGAAATTGAAATCTTATCAAGTAATCTAAATTTAGCTAGATCGCAACTAGGACAGGTAAAGTCAGATTTTGATAAAACAGAAACACAAAAAATTTCGTTAGAAAATCAAGTTAAGTCAGAGTCTAAATCAAAACAACTGATAGATGAATCTTGGCTAGTAGCATTAAAAAATAGCCAATTCGATTCAGCAGCAATGTTTAAAGAAGCTATTCTTGATGAAGATACGCAACAAAAGATGGAAAAAAACATAACAGAATATAGGCAACATATTGAGAATCTAAGTGCTGTTATTATACAACTTGAACAAGATTTATGTGATCAAAAAGAGCCTGATCTAATCGCTCTAGAAAACATGCTTAATCAAGAAAAAGATGAACTAAAGTCTTATGAAAGTACATGGCGTAAACTGGATGAAAGGCACAATTTACTGAGACATGTTCAAATTTTATTGGCTGAAGCGCACAAACAAAATGAATCACTTGAAACTCAATATAATACCATAGGAACACTTTATGAAGTATCTAACGGTTTAACTGGAAAAAAAATTAGTTTACAGCGTTTTGTACTTAGTGTGTTACTTGATGACGTGCTTATTCAAGCATCTGTGCGGTTATCAATAATGAGTAAAGGTCGTTATCAATTAGTTAGAAAGAGCGATAGAGCAAAAGGGAATAAGGCTTCAGGATTAGAGCTTGAAGTCGATGATGCATATACAGGAAAAATTAGATCGGTCGCAACACTTTCTGGTGGTGAGTCTTTTCTTGCGGCGCTATCTTTAGCATTAGGTGTATCTGATGTAGTTCAATCTTACGCAGGAGGGGTAAAGTTAGAAACCTTATTTATTGATGAAGGCTTTGGTAGTCTAGATCCTGATGCTTTAGAGCTTACAATTAGGGCGTTAATTGATTTGCAGTCGAGTGGCCGTATGATAGGAGTTATCTCTCACGTAACAGAGCTAAAAGAACAAATGGCATTAAGGGTTGATGTAACATCAGGGAAGTTTGGCAGCGAGATATCGATTTTGAATCAAGAGCATTAGATTATAAAAGAATGGTTAAAGGCTAAGCCGAGTTGTAAAGTTTTAACAACCATCGATGTCAATTACTATTGTAAGAGTGTGCTTAGGTGCGTTATTTTTTGTTCAGCAAATTAGAGACTAGAGTTCTTATCGATACACAGGTTGCGCTAATTAAGAAATTCTTTAGGTTAAGATAAGGCCAGTTAAAAACAGCAAATGTTTTTTGAAACACTGAGGGTGAATTTCTAATCTTAAATATAATATATATATTAGTTGTTTTTTTTCGTTGCGCTTACAAAAAAGGTGATAGTTTTTAAACTATCACCTTTTATTTTTTCAGAAAGCTACAGAATAACTAACTTACTCTTGCGCAATGATCAGATTGCCTTTGTTGCTTGAGAAGAACTTCTACTTGTCACATCAGCAACAACAGCCATCTTGGCTGACTTTGTGAACTCCATTCTATCATCATTATGCTTTGATGCTGTTGGAATCTCATTAATTGTTGTGATGATTTCAGTTCTTGTCATTGGCGAAGAAGACCTACCTGGTTGGTTTTTTCCTCTTTTAACCTGTCTAGCTAGCTTCTTATCTTTGGTAGCTGATGATTTAGCTTTAGCCGTTTTTGGTTTTTTAGAACTTACCTTATTAGCAACATCAGTAGTTGGCTTTACTTCAACAGGCGTTTCAACCACAGGCTCTTGTGCAACAGGCGTTTCAACCACAGGCTC
>CAWVWK010000017.1:0-28132 GCA_963933725.1 uncultured Colwellia sp. | reverse complement strand
TAGGAATTGACCAAGGGGATATCAATGAGGTTAATAATGCAGAGGTTATTAAGGCAATGGAACTATAAGCTGTATGAATGTTACTTATTTTAGTCATAGCAGCGCTACCAATAACATGACTTGCTGCTCCTATGGCTAACCCTTGTGCGAGAGGTGATTTTATTTTGATAAGTTTTAACCAGCTATGACCCAATGTTGCACCAAGTAAACCTGCAATGATAATTGCTATAGCGGTTATGGCGCTATTGCCACCTAATTGTTCTGTTAAGGCTATGCCTATTGGGGTGGTTATCGACTTTAAAGAAAGAGATATAGCTATTTCAGGCAAACTTATAATTGCTAGTGTTAATAATAAACTGGTAGTAATAGCGACAACAGCACCTAAACTTAAAATTAGAAAAATAATTTTCCACTGTTGTTTGATTTGGTTTACTTGTTTGTAAAGTGGGTACCCTAAAGCGACGACAGCCAATTCTATAAGGCTGTTAAGCCATTGTGTTGCAGCAAAGTATTCAGTGTAATCTATTTGATAAATTATCAAAATTGGGCTAACTAGAAAAATGCTCACTAAAATAGGATTCAGCCATATTAAATGGTATTTTTGTTGTATAAAGGCTGTTGTAAAATATATAGAAAGAGTCGTGATAATTAAAAGAAATGACTGAAGAAGCATGGTATTAAATCTCTTCTTTCTTGTTCATGGTATTTATCGTTATAGGCTGCGACTCAATGAATTTATCTGCTAGCAATCCAACGAGGCTTAACAATAAAAAGGTAGTAACAAAGATGATAAAAAGAAAACTGACACCATAGTTTTGCAATAAAGAAAAGTGCTCTATAACGCCTACTCCGGCCGGTACGAAGCAAACCCCCATGTTTTTAATAAGCCAAGTATTTGTTTGAGCATGCTTGTCTTCATCGACCCATGAAAGCTGTAACAACAAGCAATACAGTAACATACCATATAAACTTGCCGGTAAAATAGCGATTAAATTATGTAAGCCTTTGCCTAATAACAGGCAAAGGCTTATAACAAATAGAGTAAAAAAAATATTTTTCAATGCGCTACCCTACTTAACATAGCTTAGAGTATAACTTAAAGAGTGCTATAGCCAATTAACTTATGAAGTCTCTTGAACTTGACGAGCTGCTTCCATAACTAACTGTCTAAACCATACATGGCTCGCGTCATGATGAAGAAGAGGGCTCCATATCATCTTAAGCTCTATGTCAGGTACCTCAAAAGGTGGTTTTAGGATGATGTAATCGCTATTTGATTGATAGAGTGAAGCGGCTCTTGTTGGGAGCGTTGCGATCAAGTTATCTTCAAATGCAAGCTGCATTGCAACATGATAGTTTCGGGTGAAAACCTTAATTTCACGCTTTTTACCGAGTCTTGCTAGCGCTTCATCTACCCAACCTAGTTTTTGTATATCGTTAGGGTTCATTCCCACCCCAACACCAAAACCGGTTTTTGAAACCCATACATGTTTTGAAGCAAGATATGAATTTAAATTAAATTTACTGACTACGGGGTTATTTGCATTGACTAAACAAGAAAAAGAGTCACGCCATACCGATTTTTGATGAAAGGATTGCGGTAATTCATCAAATCGATTTATTGCCATATCAATTTTACCCGCCTCTACATCATGAAAGGTCACATCACTAGGTGTCATCACATCAATGGTAACATTTGGAGCAACTTTGTTCAGTAGACTTAATATTTTTGGTAAGAGTGTTGATGCTGCATAATCACTCGCCATAAGGCGGAAAACTCGGTGGCTATGGGTCTCATTAAAGTCTTCTTCTCCTTGCAAAGCTTCTTCGAGCTCTAACAGTACTTTTCTAATGATAGGAGCAAGGCTTCTTGCTCTTTCTGTCGGCACCATGCCATCAGAAGTACGGACTAATATAGGGTCGTTAAACAAAGAGCGGAGCCTTTTTAAACCGTTACTCATGGCTGGTTGTGTGATGTTAAGTTGACTTGCAGCCCTTGTTACATTTTTCTCACGAAGTAGTACGTCCAAATAGATAAGTAAGTTTAGATCGATTTTAGATATATTCATCTTATTTATAATTTTTAAATAGTTAATTATTAATTTATATATACGGTAAATTGGCTTCTATTTCAAGCATCGTTATTATCAATCCGTGAAAAAAACTCACTAAGCCCTTTTATTTATGAGTATTAATAATTTTGAATAGTAAATATCAATTCAAAAGTAGATAAACAAAAAGCTTAGGTTATGTAGAAACCCAATACCAAAATAAATGTCATGAATAATGGTGATAGTTTATATATATTTTATGAATTACAGTGTGGTGTTGTATGCTTTTACTTATCTTGTAGTGTTAGTGAAAACAATCATGGTTACTTACAAGAAATTCGAAAGTTACCAAGTCAACAAACAACGTTGCTATAAAAATATTTAAAAACGGAGATTAATATGTCTAATTACCAAAGCGCAATCGAAGCAGTTAAAGCCATTAAAGAAAAAGCTGGAGATTCATGGGATGCCATCAACCCAGAGTCCGTTGCTCGTATGAGAGTACAAAACAAATTTAAAACAGGATTAGACATTGCACAATATACAGCAGATATTATGCGAGCAGATATGGCCGCATATGATGCAGATAATACTAAGTACACACAGTCTCTAGGTTGCTGGCATGGTTTTGTTGGTCAACAAAAAATGATTTCAATTAAGAAGCATTTTGGTGGTTCAACTCAGCGTCGTTATTTATACCTTTCTGGTTGGATGGTTGCAGCACTTAGAAGTGAATTTGGCCCATTACCTGACCAATCAATGCATGAAAAAACGAGCGTAGCTTCATTAGTTGAAGAGCTTTATACATTCTTACGCCAAGCCGATGCACGTGAATTAGGTGGTCTTTTCCGTGAACTAGACAAAGCAGAAACACAAAGTGATAAAGATGCGATTCAATATCAAATTGATAACCATGTAACTCACGTTGTGCCGATTATTGCTGACATTGATGCAGGTTTTGGTAATGCTGAAGCAACTTACTTAATGGCTAAGCAAATGATTGAAGCGGGTGCTTGTGCGCTTCAAATTGAAAACCAAGTAGCTGATGAAAAACAATGTGGCCATCAAGACGGTAAAGTAACCGTTCCTCATGCCGATTTCCACGCTAAAATCCGTGCTTTACGTCATGCATTCCTTGAGTTAGGTATAGACAACGGTATTATCGTTTCTCGAACAGACTCTGAAGGCGCTGGTTTAACCAAAGAGATTGCAGTAGTTAAAGAGCCTGGCGATCAAGGTGATATTTATAACAGTTACTTAGATGTTGAAGAAATCGATGTAAGTGAAATGGCTGAAGGTGATGTTTGCTTTAACCGTGACGGGAAACTGGTTCGTCCTAAGCGTCTACCATCTGGTTTATATCAGTTCCGCCCTGGTACAGGAGAAGAGCGTTGTGTTTTTGATAGTATAGAAGCGATTAAAGCAGGTGCTGATTTACTGTGGATTGAAACAGCGACACCTAACGTAGCAGACATTACTAGCATGATGAATGAAGTGAGAAAAGTAATACCTGATGCGAAACTTGTATACAACAACAGCCCATCATTTAATTGGACGTTAAACTTCCGTCAACAACAATTTGATGCCATGGTTGAAGAAGGTTTAGACGTTTCAGCTTATGTTCGTGAAGACTTAATGAAAGCTGAATATGATGATACAGAATTATCAGCAAGAGCAGATGATAAAATTAGAAGCTTCCAATCTGATACATCACGTGAAGCAGGTATTTTCCATCACTTAATTACACTACCAACTTACCACACTACGGCATTATCGGTAGATAATTTAGCGAAAGAATACTTTGGCGATGCAGCAATGCTTGGTTATGTAGAAGGTGTACAACGTAAAGAAATTCGTCAAGGTATTGCCTGTGTTAAACACCAAAATATGTCTGGTTCAGATATTGGTGACGATCATAAAGAATACTTTGCTGGTGAAAATGCATTAAAAGCAGGTGGAGCGAAAAACACTTCAAACCAATTCAGCTAATAACTAACGCTTAATCAGTTGAGTTATTTTAAAAAGGTTAGTTAGCTTAAAGCGGCTAACCTTTTTTGATGCTTATACGAATGAAGCGCAGTTTCTGGCTTCTCAACGAATAGACATAAGACATCTCATCGAATTACGCAGATTACACGAATTAAGGGAAAAACTTGGGGTAAGAGCGAAAGAGCATTTAAGTGCCAGGTCTAAGCCCTTACAACGTTTTCAATCTGTGTATATCTGTGCAATTCGATGAGATCACTAGTCACTAATTAGTTGGACTCTAGTGACTCATTCGGAGAAATTTAACACTCAATAATATTAACAGCTAAACCACCGCGTGATGTTTCTTTATATTTGGTTTTCATATCATTACCAGTTTCCCACATGGTTTTAATTACTTTGTCTAAAGAAACTTTTTGTGTGCCTGTCCCACGTAACGCAAGTCGAGAAGCATTAATTGCTTTAATAGATCCCATAGCATTTCTTTCAATACAAGGAACTTGCACTAACCCTCCAACAGGATCACAGGTTAAACCTAAATTATGTTCCATCCCTATTTCAGCCGCATTTTCTACTTGTGCAGGGGTACCACCCATAATCTCAGTTAGTGCGCCAGCAGCCATTGAACAAGCTACGCCAACTTCACCTTGACAGCCAACCTCTGCGCCTGAAATAGAAGCATTTGTTTTGTACAAAATACCGATAGCGGCGGCTGCGAGTAAATAACGAATACAATCATCATCTGAAACAGGTTTTACAAATTTATCGTAATAGCACAAAACAGCAGGGATTATACCCGCGGCACCATTGGTTGGTGCCGTTACAACACGACTTCCTGCGGCATTTTCTTCATTAACGGCTAACGCAAATAGGTTAACCCAATCCATAGTGATAAGTGGATCATTGGATTTTTCAACACATAAAGATCGATGAAGAGCAGGGGCTCTTCGCGTAACTTTTAACCCCCCAGGCAATATCCCTTCTGTTGATATACCTCTTTCAACACTGCTATACATAGCTTTCCATATGTTTATCAGGTTTTCACGAATCGTTTTTTCATCGTTTAAGCATTTCTCGTTATCCATCATGATGGTGCTAATAGATAAACCTTTTTCGTTAGCTATATTCAATAACATTTCAGCATTTGAAAAAAGATGAGGTCTTTTTATATTGTTATGCAGAGACAGGGCATTATCTTTTTCTTTTTCAAAGTCGCAGTCTTCAACAATAAAACCGCCACCAATCGAGTAGTAAGTTTTTTCGCTGATGATAGCATCACCTTCAAAAGCTTGAAATGTCATCGCGTTAGCATGAGCAGGCAATGTCTTTTTACGGTTATAGATAATGGCATTATGCTTTGGAAAGTCGACTAAATATTCCCCTCCGAGTTTAATCTTTTGAGAGGCAACAGTTTCGTCTAATATGCTATCAATTGATTCAACAGGGATAGTTTCAGGTGATTCTCCAGATAACCCTAAAATAGCGGCTTTTCCCGTACCATGACCAACACCTGTTTGTCCTAAAGATCCAAAGAATTCACATCGTACGCGATCAACTTGCGAAATAGCTTTAGATTCTATTAACGTATCAACAAAAATTTTAGCAGCCTTCATCGGGCCTACAGTATGAGAACTAGAAGGGCCAATGCCTATAGAAAACATATCAAATACACTTATCATACTACAATTCCAAATAAATAATGCTTTATTATAAAAGTACCGAACTTTGTGCGACATGTTATCTTATGCCTATGGGTAAGTTCAATAGCCTTTCGTAACTTTAGTATAAACCAAATTTTGTAAAGGCGGTTGTATGCGCATTAGTGAGAATTTTTAGAAGTGAATAGTACAAAATTAACGTTTAGTACTTAAAACAAAGAAAGCCATAAAATATGCTAATTTGGAAAATGTTAATGAGCAATAATAGGGTTTAAGTTATGTGCAATACTATATCTTTTAATATTGAAGCTGTTGCACCCCAAATATTATAATGTTGGTAAGGAAGGAAATGAACTTTAAAGGTTTGTCCTTGTTTATAGATATCTACGCTATAGTGGTTTTGAGAAGATAAGTAAAAACTCAAGGGGACATGAAATACTTCAGACACTTCATTGGGGTCAATGGTAAATGATGGATTGTTTTTCACTATACCTATAATAGGCGTTACATGGTATCCACTGATTGTTTCATAAGCTGGTAATTGGCCAATAACATCCACATTACTAGAGCAAAGGCCTATTTCCTCTTCTGCTTCTCTAAGTGCAGTTTCAATTAAATTTTTATCTGTGGGTTCAGCTTTTCCGCCAGGGAAACTTATTTGCGAAGGGTGGTGTTTTAAATGGCTGGCCCGTTTTGTTAATATAATATCTAATTGGTTCTTATTTTCTTCATTTTCATGTAAACCAATTAGCACCGCAGCCAGTTTAAGAGGAGAGTTTTTAGTTACTTTATGTTTGTAATTATGAGTAGATGATGAAAGCTGGTTTAAGGTAAATCGCCTTATAAACTCATCTTTAGTTAATATATTTGTACTCATTTACTTCTCGATAATACAGGTAAAATACGTTGCACTTTATCGAATGTTTCTTGGTACTCACTATCTACATTCGAATCAGCCACTAAACCCCCACCAGCCCAACAATAGATACTTTTATCAGGGCTTTGACAAATAAGGGTTCTTATAGTGATACTAGAGTCCATCGTACCGCAGCAAGAGATATAGCCGATAGAACCACAATAAATACTGCGTCTATGAGGTTCAAGAGACTCTATAATTTCCATCGCACGAATTTTAGGCGCTCCTGTGATTGACCCGCCAGGAAATGCTCCGCGAAGTAGGTCGCTGGCCGTTTTCTCTGGGTTAAGATCACCTACAACAGTGCTAACTAAGTGATGCACGGCAGGAAAGCTTTCTATATCAAATAACTTCGGTACTTTAACTGTGCCAGGAATGCAAACTTTACTGATATCATTACGCAACAAATCAACAATCATCAGATTTTCAGCTCGATCTTTAGTGGATGCTTTTAAGATATTAGCGTTATTGAGATCGACCGCTATATTTTGGCTACGCGGTATTGTGCCTTTAATAGGTTTACTTTGAACACGCCCCTGTGATGACTGTAAAAAACGCTCAGGAGATAAACTGAGAATGGCTGAATTATCTAAACGAATGAACGCAGAAAACGGCGCTTTATTCTCTTGCCTTAATGTTTTATAGGCAATAAATTCATTGCCTTGGTAGCTAGCTTTGAAGCGCTGCGCTAAATTGATTTGGTAGCAGTCACCAGACAGAAGATACTGTTGCACGGCTACAAACTTTTCCTTGTAAGCCGCTTTATTCATGTTGCTATGCCAAGGTGAAGTAAGTGAAAATCCTTCAAAAATAGAGGGCTTGTCGCATAAAGTACTTGCTTGAACTTTGTCTTCTACTTTTTGCATTGTCGGTTTGGCTTTTATTCTCTCGGCACAGAGTTTGTGGACACCTTTGACTATTTTTTCTTCAAGTTTAATTCTTTCGTCTTCAGGGCAAACTAGCCAATATTCACGTTTAGTGTTATCAAAAATTATGGCTTGATGATAAATACCGACCGCCATATCGGGAAAGGTAATATCTTTAGCGGCCTTGGATGGAAATTTTTCAAAACGCCTTCCTAAATCGTAAGAAAATGCGCCAACTGCTCCTCCTATAAAAGGGAGGATAGGATGTTTTGTGACAGCACGACCAAAAACCTTTTCATTAAATAGTGATAATAAAGAAAGGGGGTCAGTGTCAAATTGAACAGGCTTATTAATGCCCTTAATACCAATGAGCTTAGCAGCGCTTAAATTAAACGCTTCAACAGTGGTCGATTCATCAATGGTAGAAAGTGTTATCAGGGGATTAAAAACTAAAATATCAAAGCGACTATCAACGTGTTGGGTGTCGCAGGAGTCAAGCCACATAGACCACGCAGAGTCGGAATATTGACTAAAAACATCAGTAACGGAAGGGGCATTACTAAAGGTTATCTTTTTTACTGTTAGTTCAAATAATCCATCTGAACATATATTCGCTTTATTCAACTTTAATGATACCTAGTGTGATGCTTATCAATACAGCATTTAGTATATACTTAATTTATAAAACTCATTATATCTTTGTCTTTATGTTTATTAAATAGATTTAAAGGAGGTTGTTTGAGCTATAGTCGAAAAAACATTATATGAATGACTTAAAAGCTTTTAGGATTCTCCCTAATAAGGCTTTAAAACTAGATGCGCACGTTGTTTCAAGTTATTATAAGGTTATCATTTTATCTGGCTAAAAATTTTGACCAGTTAAAGCACACCGAACTAACTTTAAGAGAAAAATTATGTCGAGTGATACATTGAATATTATTAAACAACAAGATCTAATCGATAGTATTGAGGATGCCTTACAGTATATCTCCTACTACCATCCACTTGATTTTATTCAAGCATTAGAAAAAGCATATTACAAAGAAGAAAGTACGGCGGCTAAAGACGCTATTGCACAAATATTGATTAATTCACGTATGTCAGCACATGGTAAGCGTCCTATTTGCCAAGATACAGGTATAGTAACGTGTTTTGTGAAAATCGGGATGTCTGTTCAGTGGGACAAAACAGATATGACAGTACAACAGATGGTTGATGAAGGTACTCGACGTGCATATTTAAACCCAGATAACCCATTAAGAGCTTCTATTGTTGCAGACCCAGCAGGGGCTAGAAAAAACACAAAAGATAACACCCCATCGGTTGTTCACATTGACATGGTAGAAGGTAACGGTGTTGAAGTGATGATTGCTGCAAAGGGTGGCGGTAGTGAAAATAAAACTAAAATGGCGATGTTAAATCCATCCGATTCAATTGCAGACTGGGTTGTTAAAACACTGCCAACGATGGGAGCAGGCTGGTGTCCACCGGGTATGCTAGGTATAGGTATTGGTGGCACGGCTGAAAAAGCAGGTGTTTTAGCAAAAGAAAGCTTAATGGACCCTGTTGATATTCAAACACTTATAGAGCGTGGTCCGCAAAACGCAGAAGAAGAACTAAGGTTAGAGATCTTTGAACGTGTTAATAAATTAGGCATTGGAGCCCAAGGCTTAGGTGGTTTAACAACAGTCGTTGATGTAAAAATTAATGCTGTACCAACGCATGCCGCTTCAAAACCTGTGGTTATGATCCCTAACTGCGCGGCAACTCGTCATGTTCACTTCCACCTTGATGGTTCAGGTCCTGCAGATTTAACGCCACCTAAACTTGAAGAGTGGCCTGAAATCACTTGGGAAGTAGGTGAAAATGTACGTCGCGTTAATGTAGATGATTTAAATAAAGAAGATATTAGCTCATGGAAAACGGGTGAAACGGTTTTATTAAATGGTACCATTTTAACCGGACGAGATGCAGCGCATAAACGTATTCAAGATATGTTAGCTGCAGGCGAAGAATTGCCAGTAGACTTTACTAACAAGTTTATTTATTACGTAGGCCCAGTTGATGCCATCGGCGATGAAGCGGTTGGCCCTGCAGGCCCTACAACGGCTACACGTATGGATAAATTCACTGAAATGATGTTAGCGAAAACAGGCTTGCTTGGTACTATTGGTAAAGCAGAGCGTGGCGCTGCAACCGTAGAAACCATTAAAAATCATCAATCAGTCTATTTAATGGCTGTTGGAGGCGCTGCTTACCTTGTATCTAAAGCAATTAAAAAGGCGCGAGTTGTAGCTTTTGAAGATATGGGTATGGAAGCTATTTATGAATTTGAAGTAGAAGATATGCCAGTAACCGTTGCGGTTGATTGTGAAGGAGAGTCTGCGCACGTGACGGGCCCTGTTATCTGGAAAGCAAAAATAGAAGAAATAGATAGGAAGCTAAAAGGTTAAACTATTAATGTTTGAAGCTAGGGGGTTTTAAACCTTTAGTTTACAGATCTGTTGCGCTTGAAAAAAAGTTAAAATGAAAGTTCAACAGACCCTAGTTATTGTATAAATAAAAAGGATGTCTTAGACATCCTTTTTTAATGAGCAACATTTAGCTTTCCCTTAAAATTAAACCTTCTATGAGGGATTATTTAAGTGATCTAATATTACTGCCCCCCACATCCGCCGCAGCAAACACCGTTCTCACCATGAACTGGCTTAGTTTCTTTTGTGGTGTTTTTAATGCTTTGAGCGTCTTGGCTTACAGTCGGATCAGCTTGTGTATGCTTTGCAGACTCTTTTTCAGTAGATTTTTTAAAAAAGTTAATCATAGGTTTGTCCTTTATCATCAAAAATTAAAATATATGAATGCGAGTAATTTATTAGCGCTTTCATTAACATTATTTAGTTAATTTGCATATCATTAGTCATAAGGGATACACAATGTATGCCAAAAAAAATAGTTGAAATTTATCAGTGGCTTATGTTTTTTTGATTAAGAAAGAGAATTGCTATGTAGTCATATAGACAATAAATTTGTCAATACGACCCTTTTTAGTCAATAAGACTGGTTTAGTGTAAGTAGGTTAACATGAGCTTTAAATCTAGCTACTAGAGAAATATTTATTAAGCCGAGTTATTTAAGACCTAGCCTTTTGGCTAAACGATTTAAATTAGCTCTGTCTATTTGTAACGCATCTGCAGTTTTCGTCCATACATTATTATGGACGGCGAGAGAATTTGTAATGACATGGCACTGAAATTCGTTAACCATTTCTGTTAACGACTTACTTCTTGAGCTATTTTTCAAAATATTTCTTGTGATATTTTCTTGATAAGTAAGGAGTTCAGAGGAGGGTAACAGCGATGAGCTAGATAAACTATTAGTGAAAAACTCTTCTCCTAAATGCCTTGCCTCAATAATATTTTTATTCAATCCTTCATTAACTGTACGCAAAGCTGCACGCATCAATACATGTTGATATTCTCTGACATTACCAGGCCAGTTATATTGTTTAAATAGTTGCATAGCACTTTCGCCAATAGAAATATTTTTTGCTCTTAAACCGCCTTTGATATTTAACAAAATAAATTGCCCAAGCTTTTCTAAATCGTCCATTCTATCCCGAAGGGGAGGGATAACAAGTGGGAAAACGCTTAATCTATGATAGAGGTCTTCTCTAAATCTGCCTAGTGCTACTTCTTTGTTCAAGTCTCGGTTAGTTGCTGCAATTACTCTCACGTCGACGTAAATGTTTTTGTCCACACCAACTCGCTGAATCTCACCTTCTTGCAATGCTCTTAGTAGTTTTGCCTGTGCATTTAAAGATAATTCGCCTACCTCATCAAGAAATAAAGTTGCGTTATCGGCTAATTCGAATTTACCCATTCGGTCTTTATCTGCGCCTGTGAAAGCACCTTTTGCGTGACCAAATAATTCACTTTCTATAATACTTTCAGATAGGGCGGCACAATTTATTTGTATTAGAGGTTTTTCTTTTCTATTTGATTGGGCATGCACAGTACGTGCAACCACTTCTTTACCTACACCCGTTTCGCCACTGATAAGTACGGTTAAATCTGATTGGGCAACAACAGAGATCTCACTTTTAAGCGCCAACATGCTTCTACTTTCACCAATGAAATTTGATCCTTTAGCATTTCGTACTTCTTTAACAAGATCGTTGGCAATATGAAGGCTATTCTCATTTTGTTGTTCTAAGCAGGAAATTAGTGTTGCGTTTCGCATTGTGGCTGCAGCAAGAGCTGCAATGGTAGCTACTGTTATATCATCGATGTCTCGAAATGCACCAACTTGCAGTGCATCTAGTGTTAAAACCCCAACAAGCTTTTCTTCAACGTATAAACAACATCCCATACAATCATGAATAGAGAGTCGGCGTTTAGGATCTTTTGCTAATAAACCATCGTAGGGATCTGGAAGTTTCGAATTGGCTTCAAAACGGGTTGGCTTTTGTGAAGATAAAATAGCCTTTAAACGAGGATGCTCGTTAGGATTAAAGCGCATGTCGAGAACTTGTTCAGACAAGCCATCTACAGCAACAGGTACAAGTTCTTCTTTGTCCATTTCAAGTAGAGCAATCGCATCACAGGGCATAACTTGGTTAATCGCTGATATTAACCTTTTGTAATGTGTTTTTTGAGGTAAACTTAGACTTAAATCTAGTGCTATTTTGAGCAAAGTTTTCTCTAACATAACCTGTCCTGTGATGAAGTTCGTAAGTAATACTTCGCTTGTTTACTACCTTGTAATTTAGCTCATTTCATTTAAAACATCTAATACGACTTGATGATGCTCTTTCGTTTTGAACTTATTAAAAACGTGAGATATTTTTCCATCAACGCCAATTAAAAAACTTAAGCGATGAATACCGTCATACTCTTTACCCATAAATTTCTTTAATCCCCAAACACCAAATTCATCAGCCACAGCGTGATCAACATCAGATAATAAATCAAAGTTTAATTCATCACGTTGGCAAAACTTCAATAAGCGTTTCGTTTCATCAGGGCTAATACCAAAAACTACTGTATTTAATGCATCTAATTCTTGCTTTATATCTCTTAAACCTTGAGCTTGAACGGTACAGCCAGGTGTCATTGCCTTAGGGTAAAAATAAACTAAGACTTGTTTACCTTTGTCTTGAATAAAGTCACTAAGTTTAATCGTTTCATCATTTTGGTTTAGTAAGCTAAATAGTGGTGCGGTATCGCCAACGGTTAATGTGTTCATAGTATTCCTAATTATGTTTGTCTAATGATTAGGGTCTGTTGATCTTTCATTTTAGCCCTTCTGGTTGCATTAAAAAAGCGTTACTCTTTGTTGCTTAAAAGTGCATTTGGAACAACCAAACATTATATTAAGCGCCTCGATTAACCTCTTTTTCAAGAGCAACAGAGCTATAAACATAAAGTTTATCAGCCCCTAATCTTTTTGGTGCATTTAATCGTAAATATTTATATTAATACATATTACGCTTAAATTGTTAAAAGATCATGGAATAAATAATGATATAAATCGCAAGACTTACGCAATAATGTATCTTCAAAAATAGGCTTCATTTAACTTTTTTCTTTCATAGAGGGGAAAGGTACCAGTTAAAAAAAACGGAGTATTTGCCTGTGTGCTGATAATAATAAAAAAAATAGTTGTTTGTATAAGCATAATGTCTTGTGTTTGTAAAAACAGCCAAGTACCATGTGATATTATTTTTTTAAGTAGTACGCTTAAGTTTAGCGATATTTAATTTATCTATTTTTTGATTTAGTCTCTGGAGTTTTGATGAATCACCGTTTTTTGTATTTAGTCTTATTGAGTTTATTCCTATCAGCCTGTAGTACTGGAGACCCCAAAAGAGCAGGAGGGGATTTTGACTATGCTAATACACCAGAGCCAAAATCATTAGTTATACCAAGTGAACTAGATAAACCTGCACAAAAGAGAGAGTTCAGTGTAAATAACAACATCAATCATGAAGGTCCTATTGGGGAGAAAATGGATATCAGGGCCCCTTCTCTTGTATTACCCGTTGCGGCAGGTACACGTGTTGAAGCAGACTCTGGCAAGGCTATTGTATGGTTTGACAAAATTATTGAAGAAGAAGACTTACTCGCATTCATTGAAAAATCTATCATGAATCAATTAATGTCAGATAATGTTGGCTATGAAGTCACCAAAAGAGAAGATTTAAGCACTTCTGCCGATGCTGAAGCGAACAACGGTAGCCACGAAAAAACCGTAGTATATGAATCTGATTGGTATAATGAAGATGTTGAGTCAGGTTGGTTATTTACCTCAATTGAAAGTTCTACCAGCCTAAAATTTCGTTTTACGCTAAATGTTAAACCCCATGGTAGAAGTATATCTCTTGCTGTTGATCTTGTTCGTTATTTAAAAACGAATCAATTTGGAGGCTCTAATAAAATGGATCCTATTGACCAACATCGCATAGAAATGGCAATGGTTAATGAAGTGATTTCCCAGGTTGATTATGACTATCGTCTAAAACAACAAGAAAATCGTTTACTTCGCGCACAAGAAAAGTTGGTTTCTATTGGTGAAAACGCCTTATCTGAACCCGCTTATATCGTTGAGTTAGATATCGATAATCTTTGGGATAACATGCCAGTGTTTTTTGAGCAGCATGGCTTTACCGTAACCGATCTTAATGAAACTGATAAAATTTATTATGTTGATTTTGTTAAACCCGACAATAGTATGTGGGCTACAATTTGGGGTGATGATGTACCTGTCATCGATGTAAATGATGAGCACTACCAATTCGTTTTATCACCGAAAGATGAAAAAGGCTTAACGAGCATAGTGACAATATACAATTCAACAGGTAGTCCATTACCTTTAGAAACATTAGAAAATATTTTCCCTGTTATGGAAAAAGGTCTTTCCTTTAGAAATGTTTACTAAAAGCAGTTCTAAATAACGAGTAAAAAAAAACAGCGATTTATCGCTGTTTTTTTTTACTCGTTTGCCATTTTCATCGCAAAGTACTATTGTTACATACGAAAAGTAACATATAAACATGAGATTAAGACATTTATTTATACTATACTGTTTTCTATGTAACTAACTTTTAATAGTGCGCTCCCAAGGACTGAACATAATGAACCCCAGTTTTGTAACACCTAATAAAATAATAAAATTATCACTTCTTTTCTCCTTACCTTTTATTTTAATGGCTTGTGGAGAAAAAGCACCTCAAAAAGCTCCGCCTAAACCAGCAGTATCTGTTTATACAATTCAATCGGATGTGATAGGAGATTACCGTGAATTTGTAGCCAGAACAGAGGCTTCTCGAGAGGCAAAAATTCGAGCTAGAGTAAAAGGTGAACTCATTAAACGGGACTTTAAAGAAGGCTCTATAGTGCAGAAAGGACAAGTACTTTTTGCCATTGAACCCGCAGCGTATAAAGCCTCTTTAGCTTCAGCTAAAGCACAACTTGCGAGTAAAATATCGGGTGAAGAAAATGCTAAAAGAAATTTATTACGAGCCAATAAATTAGTGGATGACGGCTATATTTCACAATCTGATTTTGACAAATTAACAACAGATGAATCTCAAGCTAAATCAGCCGTCTCTGCAGCAAAAGCGGCATTAGAACAAGCCGAGTTAGACTTAAGCTATACAATTATTACAGCACCATTTACAGGTCGTATAGGTCGTGTGAATTACAATGTCGGTAACATTATTGGACCAGAAAGTAATGTTTTAGCCACGTTAACGTTGTCTGATCCTATGTATGTTAATTTTCAGTTAGAAGAGAGTGAATATACTTCGTACCTTCAAAAGCGCGCAATGAACAATAACAAAACCAATAATACCGTGGATTTAAGTATTCTTCTGCCGAATAACTCAGCTTATAAAGAACAAGGTACTTTAGACTTTGCAGATACTCAAGTAACTCAAGGAATGGGTACCGTAGAGGTAAGAGCTTCATTTCCTAACCCTAAAGGTGTAATCGTTCCGGGCTTATTCGTCACCTTAGTGATTGAAAGCAAAACGAAGAAAAATATGTCAATGGTTCCTCAGGCTGCTGTACAAGCGAACCAACAAGGCAAGTTTGTTTTATTTATTGATAAAGATAATAAAGTTAAACAAAGGCCTGTTGTTTTAGGGAGGCGACTTAATGCTATGTGGGTTGTTGAAAGCGGCTTAGTCGCTGGTGATCGCGTTATCATTGAAGGGCTTCAAAAAGTACGTCCGGGTGTTGAAATTAATCCAATAGAAAAAACTGTTGACTCTCTAACAGGCACAATGAATTTTGTTGATAAGCCTGATCCGGCACAAAACATTCAGCAAGCACAGTAAGGGATTTATACATGATAAGTAAAACCTTTATTAATAGACCCAAATTTGCTTTTGTTATTTCTATTGTTATATCTATAGCAGGGCTAATATCTATGGGCGTATTACCTGTAAATATGTACCCTGAGATAACGCCTCCACAGGTCCAAATTTCAACGGTTTACCCTGGAGCAAGTGCCCAAGTTGTTGAAGACTCAGTTATCAGGCCCATAGAAGAGCAAGTCAATGGTGTTGAAGATATGCTCTATATAGAGTCTTCAGCTTCAAATAATGGTAGTGCGGTTATTACGGTGTACTTTAAAGTAGGAACCGATGGCGATATTGCTCAAGTTAATGTTCAAAACCGTGTTGCATTAGCAACGACGTCCTTGCCATCAGATGTAACAAGGCAGGGAGTTAACGTTGAAAAAAAATCAAGTTCAATGTTAATGGGTATTACCCTTTTTTCAGAACAAGAAAGTATTGATCAACTCTTTTTGAGTAACTACGCCAGTAATTATCTATTAGAGCCTTTAGGGCGTCTTAAAGGTGTTGCCTCTGCCGAAGTTATGGGTGAAATGACCTATAGCATGCGTATATGGCTTAACCCTGACAGAATGACCTCGCTTAATGTAACAGTTAATGAAGTCAAGCAAGCGCTTAATGAACAAAATATGATAGTTGCTGCGGGTAAGTTTGGTGCAAGCCCCACACTACCAAACCAACAGTTTGAGTATTCAGTACAAGCAAGAGGGCGTTTAAAAACACCTGAAGAGTTTGGCAATACCATCATTAGAGCTAGACAAAATGGTAATTTTGTTCGATTAAGTGATATTGCTACCATTGATTTAGGTGCTGAAGACTATTCAACAAAAGCGAAACTTAATGGGAATGATACAGCCTTCCTTGTTATCTATCAGTTACCTGACGCTAACGCGACAGAGGTTGCAGAGTTGGTTAAAGCTGAAATAGTTAAGTTATCTGAGCGTTTTCCTGATGGCTTAGAATATGAAATTCCTTATGATACAACAAAGTTTATTGTTAGATCGATGGAAGAAGTAAAGGTCACTTTATATCAAGCGGTTGCATTAGTTATTTTAGTGGTTTTCTTATTTCTTCAGAATTGGCGTGCCACTATTATTCCAACTCTGGCTATTCCAGTGTCCCTCATTGGTACCTTTGCTTTTATGTTGTTAATGGATTACTCAATTAACACCATAACGTTATTCGGCTTAGTACTGGCCATTGGTATTGTGGTTGACGATGCTATTATTGTTATTGAAAACGTTGAGCGCATTCTAAAAGAAGAGAAATTGCCAATTAAAGCAGCTGTTACCAAAGCGATGGAACAGGTTTCAGGCCCTATTATTGCGACAACCCTTGTATTGTTAGCCGTTTTTGTTCCTGTTGGTTTTATGCCCGGCATTACTGGAGAGCTATACAGGCAGTTCTCAATGACGATTTCTTTCGCCGTTATTATATCTTCGATTAATGCATTAACACTAAGTCCAGCTTTGTGTACGGTCTTATTATCGCAAAAGAACATGAAACCTATTGGTTGGCTTCAACCTATGGAACGTTTTATTACTAAAATGACAGGCGGTTACACAACAGCGGTCAATTTTATGCTCAAACGCGTTATGCGCGTCAGTATCTTCGTGGGAGTGTTGTTTTTCTCAGCAGGTTGGTTAACGAGTAATGTCCCTACAGCTTTTTTACCTGAAGAAGATCAAGGTTATTTATTTGTTGATATCCAGCTACCAGATGCTTCTTCAAGTAATAGAACAAATACTGTAATGAGTGAAATTGTGCCTATCGTATTAGAAGACCCAGCTGTCGATGATATTATAACCGTCGGTGGCTATTCCTTAATTGGTGGGCCTGGTTCAAATAATGGTTTAGCTATTATTATTCTTAAAGATTGGGACGATAGAGAAACACCTGAGCTAGGTTTACGACAAGTTATCCCAAGGCTGATGGGGAAATTATGGGCCTTACCTGAAGCTCAGATTATGGTATTTAACCCGCCACCAATTCCTGGTTTAGGCACAAGTTCGGGTTTTGAATTTCAATTACAAGACAGTGAAGGGCGTGATCCTAGTGAGTTAGCACAAGTACTAGATGGGCTTGTTTATGATGCAAACCAAAGTCCTGAGTTAAAACGTGTTTTTAGTACTTTTAGGGCTAACGTTCCTCAATACTTTCTTGAGATAGATAGAAACAAAGTTAAAGCTCAAGGTGTCACTTTATCTGATGTTTTTGGAACACTTCAAGCACAACTAGGCTCTATGTATATTAATGATTTTAGTCAGTTTGGGCGGACCTACAAAGTTACAGTGCAAGCACAAACTGAATTTAGGAAAGATCCGTCTGACTTAAGTCATTATTATGTAAGAAACGAAAATGATGAAATGGTTCCGTTGACGACTTTAGCTAAGTTAACACCGATTCTTGGGCCAACCAGCATTAATCACTTTAACTTATACCGTAGTGCAAAGATTAGTGGCCAAGCAAGCCCAGGATACTCTTCTGGAGAAGCCATACAAGTCATGCAAAATCTTGCTGATAATCTTCCGCAAGGTTTTATTTATGAATGGTCTGGTCAGTCTAAGCAAGAAATAGAAGCGGGCGACTTAGCGCCGATATTATTTGCATTGGCTATTTTATTCGTTTATTTATTCCTCGTTGCACAGTATGAAAGTTGGACTATTCCATTCTCTGTTATTGCTGCAGTACCTTTGGCATTGTTCGCCGCTATGCTAACGCTTTATGTTGTAGGTATGCCAAATAATATTTATGCGCAAGTAGGATTAGTGCTGCTCATTGGTATGTCGACTAAAACGGCAATATTAATTGTTGAATTTGCAATGGAAGAAAGAGCGCAAGGTAAACCTATTCTTGAGTCGGCATTGAATGCTGCAAGGATGCGTTTTAGAGCAGTATTAATGACGGCACTTTCGTTTGTTTTAGGTGTACTACCACTTGTATTTGCCTCAGGCGCTGGTGCCGGGTCACGTATCTCTTTAGGTTTAACTGTACTTGCTGGTATGCTCGGTGCAACAATCTTTGGTACTTTACTTGTTCCATACTTTTACATGGTTGTACAAAGAATGCGTGAAAAATTTAAAGGCACTCCACAAGAGACACCTGAATAGGTTTTTCTAGCGTTAAAGGAGCATAAAAAACAAAAAGCGAACCATTCATTATTGAAGGTTCGCTTTTTTTTGCCCAGCGAATGAGTTACTAGTGAACTCATCGAATTGCACAGATGACAAAAATTACGACACTTTCGGCTAAGGGCGATTCAAAACCCTAAACCATTTTTAGAGCACCGTAGGTGAGGTTTCAACCTTACAAAACTAGTATGGTTTTTGGGTTGTAGAAATTAGCCCGTTTTGCCCAAAGATGAGCAGATAACAGAGAATGAAAAGTAAGGCTTGAAGGAAAATAAGCTATAATACTTGCGTTACTAACTTTCAAGCATTTCTTTTTTTTACTACAAAATGACAGCTTAAATTTTTTAATTTTTTGGGGCTTTCTCATCTTCTTGCTGCTCTGCCAGCGCGATTTTTTCGCGCTCAGCTTTAGAGATATATTTAGGTTTATTACTTTTTTGAAGCTTGGCATTTGCCTTTTTAAGCTTCTTTTTTAACGTCTCATTGATTTTCTTTTTTCTGTTCATGTGATTATCTACCGATAGGATGTCGTTTCATTGAGCATTTGTTGATGCGAAATGCTATTATACTCACTATTGGTTATTTCTAATACCACTTTCATTAAATGGGTAAAACGCATTTATGCCAGTTCGCCTAATCAAAAGGGCGAGTGGTTTATGTGTTGCTTGTTAACTCTTATTCTAGGATACACGTTGTGACTCAACAAAATTCAAATGCGACTGACTTCTCAAGTCTTAACCTTTCTAAAGACCTACTTAAAAATATTGCCTCAATGGGATATGAGTCTATGACGCCTATTCAGGCGTTAACTTTACCTTCAATGTTAAAAGGGAAAGATGTTATAGGTCAGGGGAAAACAGGCTCAGGTAAAACCGCCGCTTTTGGTTTAGCAATGCTCGAAAAGCTAGAAGTTAAACGCTTTCGTATTCAATCAATGGTTTTATGCCCAACAAGAGAGCTTGCTGACCAAGTTGCTAAAGAGATACGCAAACTAGGCAGAGCGATTCATAATATTAAAGTACTAACGCTTTGTGGTGGAACACCTTTTGGCCCACAAATTGGTTCATTAGAGCACGGTGCTCATATTATTGTTGGAACACCAGGAAGAATTGAAGAGCATGTTATTAAAGGTACGCTTAAGCTCGATGATTTAAACCTATTAGTTTTAGATGAAGCTGATCGCATGCTTGAAATGGGCTTTGAAGCCGCTTTAGATAATATTATTGATAGAACGCCACTTGATAGACAAACACTTCTTTTTAGCGCAACTTTCCCTGATCAAATTAAAGCGATCAGCGATAGTATTATGACAACACCAGAGCTAGTTAAAGTAACGGCAAAAGATGACAAATCAACGATAAGCCAACGCTTTTATAAAGTAGAGTCAGATCAAGACCGATTAGATGCTTTGAGCTTAGTTTTACTTGATAAACCAGCTGAATCGACCGTTATATTTTGTAATACAAAAAAAGAAACTAAAGAAGTATGTAATGAGCTTCATGACATGGGCTTTAGTGTCTTAGCACTTCATGGTGATTTAGAACAAAGAGATAGAGATCAAACCTTACTGCGCTTCTCAAATAAAAGTGCTGCTATTCTTGTTGCTACAGATGTTGCAGCAAGAGGTTTAGACATCGACAATTTAGATTTGGTCGTTAATTATCACATTGCCCGAGATACAGAAGTACATGTTCACCGTATTGGCCGCACGGGCCGCGCAGGTAGCGAAGGTTTAGCGATTTCGTTATACAGTGATAAAGAAAGTTATAAAGTTGGCTTACTTGAGGACTACCTTGAGCAAACTATTATGCCAACACCACTACCTTCAATGTCAGTTTTAGCTAATGAAAGGCCACAAGCTAAAATGTCTACAATACAAATAGATGGCGGTAAGAAGCAAAAGGTTCGTCCTGGCGATATACTTGGCGCTTTAACCGGTAACGACGGTGTGAAAGGTAACGATGTTGGTAAAATTAACGTGCTTGATAATAAAGCGTATGTTGCTGTGAACAAAAAATCGTTAAAGCTTGCTTTAAGAAAGTTAACAAAAGGCAAAATGAAAGGGCGTACATTTAAAGTGCGTCATTTGGTCGTTTAAACGCTTTTTCTGATATAACACGCTAAATACGTCTTACTAAACTTTATTTATGAAGTTAAGTAAGACGTTTGTTCACGGCATTAAATATATAGTTAGCTATGATAGTTAAATTAACGACAACATGGTTAATTTAACTTTTTAATGGTTTTTATTTGCATTCTCTATTTATGGTTTTACTTTAACTTATTGAATTTATTTTTAAAAAATATTGGCATTGGTCTTGTAACCTTATTGTCAAAATCAAGATTAAACCAATAAAGAAAAAAGTTACATTACTATTTGTTAAAAACTATAAGGAAACAACATGAACGCATTAACGACACTAAAAAAATCAAGGTTAGCGCTTATTATTGGAGCGAGTTTATTTACCACTGCAGCTCAAGCACATAGTGAAAACAGCTGCGATGTAGAGTTAGAAGCGGCTTTATCTATTGATAAAAAGACCATTAAATTTTTAGAGAAAGAAGGTACTAAGAATAGTAAAGATGAAACTTATCATAAAACACTTTATAGCATAGAAAATGATCAGCAATTAATCGTTAATAATGAAACGGTTTCTTTGAATAGCGAACAACAAAAATTGCTAAATGAATATGCTAGAAGTATCCGTAGCATTATTCCTGAAATTAAGTCAGTTGCAATTGAAGGGATTGATCTTGCTGTTGATGGCGTTGACTTAGCCTTTAAAGCGTTATTAGGAGAGGACAGTGGTATTTCATCAGATCTTGCGAGTGATCTTGAAGAACTTCGTTATGAAATCGATAATTCATTTACCGAAGAAAACGGATTTACTATTGGGGTTGAGGGAAGTAATTCATCGGAGTTTATTGATCATGAAATGGAAGAGCGTATTGAGTCGGCTATAGAAAAAGCCATAAAAAACTCAATGGGAACTATTCTTATGGCAATGGGCAAAGAAATGATGTTTTCAGGAGACAGTGATGCATTTGAAGAGCGCATGGAAAATTTTGGTGAAAATATAGAAAAAGAAATGGAAACTCGCAGTAAACATATTGAAGCTAAAGCAGAAGAGCTTTGTTACTCAATTGCTGATATCGATGAACTAGAAAACCAACTTCAGAATAATATCGACGAATTAAAACGCATTAATGTTATATCTGTTGAAGTTGATGAAACAGATCATGAAGATAGCAAACACGCTAAATATACAAAGTTATAAGCAATAATCTTTGCATTAAACGTGCACTTAGCTTTACTTAACTCAACATAGACACTAAAGCCACTGCTAGTTATCTTAGCTGTGGCATTTTTTGTCCTTTGATTCTTATCTTGCATAGCCAAACTTACTTACGTTGTCATTATGGATAAGCAAAACATTAAATCGCTTCCCCTTTCTTATTAGCCTAGGTAAAATTGCACATCGATATTTTTAGCAAAGTTTTCACATGCACGCAGTTCATCGTTTACACCAATACAGAATGAGTTTAAGTACCACTACTTATAAAGCTAGAGGACAGCGGGTTATTCGTTGCTCGCTTTGTCGGTTAGCGACAAAACATTGTATTTGTGAAATGGCTCCTAAAAAAGGAGATGTTGATACACAAGCAGCCTTCGTACTTCTGATGTATGATACTGAGGTGTTAAAGCCAAGTAATACAGGTAAGTTAATTGCAGATCTTATTCCTGATACTTACGCTTTTTTGTGGTCTAGAACTAAGCAAAATGATGAACTCCTTGCTTTACTGGAAGATAAGCAATGGCAACCTTATGTGGTATTCCCAAAGGAGTATGGCGAAGCGGGTAGGGAAGTGATTAACGACCAAGTGCCGGTAATTCCAAATAAAAGGCCCTTGTTTATTATGCTCGATGGAAGCTGGCGTGAAGCTAAGAAAATGTTCCGTAAAAGCCCTTATCTTGATAAATACCCGATGGTTTGCTTTGATCCGACTGTTTTCTTACAACAACAAACAGTTAAAAAATCACAACCCCTAAATAAGGACGTAATTGCACCTGAAGAAGAGACTCTTATGTATTCTCCTGTTGGCGATGAGTCACGATATACGGTTAGAAAAACAGAACTTGCTCATCAATTTTCTACTGCTGAAGTTGGCGCTCGTCTATTGGATATGATGTCAGAGCATCAAAACGCAGAGTTACTTGATTTATGGTTTGATGTTTTTAATTTTCAATATCAAAAAAGTGTTTGTCAACGCAATAAAGGTAACGAAAATGCCATTTCTAACTATTTACAATTTGTTGAGAAATTAAGTACTACTATATGATAATTTACTTCAAATATTAAAATACAATTAAATCAACACCTAACAAAGCTAGTTTATAAAAGGGAGTAAGGCTGGTCATTTGCAAAAAATTGCTGTACAATGCGCGCCTCAAAAGCATGGTTAGTATTTTTTATCGAATAATTCATTACAATTGTTTGTTATTTATACAAAATAATCTGCTCGTTTTTTAATGTGTTCTTAAAGGAAAACTCGATAATGCATGTTTTAGTTGTTGATGACAGTAAAGCCATCCAAGACTCTCTTTGTAAGCTTTTATCTTCATTAGGTTATAGTGTAGAAACGGCTTGTAATGGATTAGATGCATTTGAAAAAGCGCAAAAGAACAAGCACGATCTTTATATCGTCGATCATTTGATGCCTTTAATGAATGGTGTTTTATTAAGTAAAAACCTAAATAATAATGAACACTGTAAAGATACGCCTATCTTATTTATGTCGACAAAAGATCTAGAAGAAGTAAAACAATTGCCAGAGCGCAGTTTTTTTTCTCAGATACTTGCTAAGCCTATACAAGAGAAAGAACTTTTATCGGCACTTGAATTTATAGAAGAAAGTAATAAAGATGGAAATACTCTTTCAGTAGTACTTTAAAAATTGTGTAAATTGCTTTACTCTTGAACTTAATAAATTGATTAATTCAATGAGTCATAAATGAATACTGAAGCACTTACCCTAGAACAAAAAGACCAACTCAAAAACGCCATTATTACGGTGCCAGATTATCCACACAAAGGGATAATGTTTAGAGACATTACCAGTTTACTGGAAGACCCAAAAGCTTTCGCTTTGTGTATCGACATATTAAAAGCAAAATACGAAAATCACGGCTTCACCAAAATAATTGGAACGGAAGCAAGAGGCTTTATCTTTGGTGCTCCTTTAGCACTCGCTTTAGGTATTGGTTTTGTTCCTGTAAGAAAACCCGGCAAACTTCCCAGAGAAACATTTTCTCAAGCTTACCAGCTTGAATATGGCGAAGACGTTCTAGAAATTCACCAAGATGCTTTAACCTCTCAAGATAACGTCCTTATCATTGATGATTTACTTGCTACAGGTGGAACCATAGAAGCAACTGCGGAGCTTATTAGAAGAGCTGGCGCTAAAGCTGATGAAGCTGCTTTTATAATATCACTTCCTGATCTAGGTGGGGAAGATCGTCTTAAGCGCATGCAAGTTAATAACTTTGCATTACTTAAATATAACGGCGAGTAATTAACATTCATGAGTTATCAAGTATTAGCTAGAAAATGGCGTCCGAAAAATTTTGAACAATTAATTGGGCAAGATCATGTTGTTAATGTATTAGTTAATGCTTTATCTCAAGAGCGTTTGCATCATGCATATCTTTTTACCGGAACACGCGGAGTGGGTAAAACAACGATTGCGCGTATTTTTGCAAAAAGTTTAAACTGTGAAACAGGCGTAACAGCGACACCTTGCGGTGTCTGTGGTACGTGTGTAGATATTGACCAGGGACGCTTTGTTGATTTACTTGAAATTGATGCCGCTTCTAAAACTAAAGTTGATGACACGCGAGAGATTCTCGATAACGTTCAATACGCACCAAGTCGTGGTAGGTTTAAAGTTTACCTTATCGATGAAGTGCACATGCTCTCACGTCACAGTTTTAACGCATTGTTAAAGACGTTAGAAGAGCCGCCATCACATGTTAAGTTTATTTTAGCGACAACCGATCCACAAAAATTACCTGTCACCGTTTTATCTCGCTGTTTACAGTTTCATTTAAAAGCGCTAACGGTGCCGCAAATAGAAGCTAAATTAAAAGAGATCATGACACAAGAAAATGTATCTCATGAAGCAGGTGTACTTACGATGCTTGCAAAAGCTGCCCGAGGCAGTATGCGAGACAGCTTAAGTTTAACCGACCAAGCCATTGCACAAGGGCAAGGAGATATTAAACTTAGCGATATTCAACAAATGCTTGGTGGCATTGACCAAAACTGGGTATATAAAATAGTTATTTCGTTGTTAAAGCAAGATGCCGCTGAATTAATGGCGTTATCACAAAAAATAGCTTCTTATGCACCAAATTACAGCCGTTTATTTGCTGAGCTAATACAACTTTTCCACCAAACTGCCTTAATGCAATTAGTTGAGCAACATTTCGACTTACCTAAAGAACATCTTGAGTTGATGAAAAAGTTTAGTCGAGCTATTTCAGCACAAGACTTACAGCTTTATTATCAAATTTGTTTAAATGGTAGAAAAGACCTACCTTATGCCAGTGACGAGCAAGCGGCCTTTGATATGACGCTTATTCGCTTACTCGCTTTTAAACCGATGCAAGCAAGTGATGCAGATAATCTATTATCGAATCATCAAACTGAACCGTTGAGTACATCAGGCATAGTTCTTTCAGCGTCTTTACCTGAAACACAGTTACCAGAGGCACAGTTATCTGAAAAACAGGACGTTAAACAAGTGTTGCCGGAAGTACCAATGACATCACTTGATGTGACAATACCAGAAGTAATTGAACCTGACTTGACTAGCACTGAACAGTCTACCCCTGATTCACTAAACTCTACCCCAGCAATATCATCAAACGATTCGAAGTTGGCTCAAGAAAATACTTCTTCACAAGCTTTTGATACCCATACTATAGCTACGAGTTCGCCAAAAGAGAATACGTTAGATGAGAGCGCATTTGCACAGAGTCAACAACTTGATCAGCAAATGGCTAATATTGAACAAGAAGCACAACAGCTTCATCAAGAGCCAACAGCATTAAATAGTTCAATGCCCGCAGAGCAAGCAATACAAGAACAAGCTATTGAGCCTATGACCACCCAAACGAGTGATAGTTTAGCTAATAGTCCGATTAGTGCCGTGCTAGCTAAAAGGAATATGTTACGAAGTCGTAAACGGCAGTTGGAGACGCCTGAAAAAAAGTCTAGTGACGCCCAAGCGCGTCAAATATCAAAAAATGACGACGTTGCACAAGTAACTTTAGAAAAAAATAAAGAGCAGGCAATAGCAGAAAAAGAAATACTGCCTGAGCCTAAGCAAGCGTATCAACCTGAAAACATCGACCCTTCATTAGTACGCAAGGCAAACCAGGTAGATAAATGGGCCCATATGATAGACTCTATGGAACTCACAGCACGTATAAGACAACTAGCCATACATGCAACCATTGCTGAAAAATCAACGGAGAACAATTTAGTTTTACGGCTAGATCAAGCAACGAAGCACTTATATACGGATATTGCTAAAGACCAACTTGAGCAGTCGTTAAGTCAATATTTAGCAAAGCCGGTATTAGTAACGATTGAAATAGTTGAAAAAACGATTGAAGATCCTTATCAAATTCAATCGCATATTAATGACAAACGTTATGATTATGCGAAACAGTTACTAAAGAAAGATGATATTGTGGTATCACTTCAAGAAAAGTTTCAAGCGAATTTAGATGAAGAAAGTATTTTAGCGCTATAGAAGGGCGGTTATACTTTTTCATATAAGCCAAGTTTGTCGCGTTTATAGACTTGAAATTAATTTAAGTTGATACCATATACTTATTAAGTAGAGCGAATTAACAATTAAACCTTAAAGGTTAAGTAAAATAAATCGGAGAATAAATGATGAAAGGCGGAATGGGTAATTTAATGAAGCAAGCCCAGCAAATGCAGGCTAAAATGGCTAAAGCTCAAGAAGAACTTGCTAATATGGAAGTCGTTGGAGAAGCTGGCGCAGGTATGGTTAAAGTAACGATGACTGGTAGCCACAATGTTCGTAAAGTTGAACTTGACGATAGCCTCATGGAAGACGATAAAGACATGATAGAAGACTTACTCGCTGCAGCGGTAAATGATGCTGTTCGTCGTGTTGAAGAGCAAAACAAAGATAAAATGGGTGCAGTAACAGGCGGTATGCAATTACCACCTGGGATGAAAATGCCGTTTTAAATTTTAAGCTCAAAAAAAATGGCACCTGCAGGGTGCTATTTTTTTTTGGGTCATTAAAAATTATTTTCTTATTCCTAATTTACGTGAAAATTAGATTAGTTTTTTGGCGGAGAATTGAATATATTATAGGTCTTAGATGAAACCCCAATGAAGACTCTTCGATGAATTTAATACCCTTTGCTTTATTATTAGATACAAAGTTATTAATAGATGTTGCTGATGTTGAATCAGGAAAGAAGTGTGGTTGTATTTGTCCTAGCTGTAAAATCCCTCTGATAGCAAAAAAAGGCAATATTAATGAGTGGCATTTTGCACATGATAGTCAGTATATAGAAAAAGGCCAAGAGTTAAGTTGTGATTTTTCTTGGGCTGTTGCTGTAAAAATGATGATAAAACAAATCTTTATGGCGGGAAATACCTTAACATTACCTGAATATTATATTGACTTCCCAAAGGGTGATTATCACAAAAAAAAACAAAAAATCAAAGTAACAGAGCGCTCAACCATCCACTATAACAATCCAGAGTTAAAATCCTTTACATGTGATGTGACGATTGAAGTAAAAGGTAAAAAACTAGGTGTTCTGTTGTTCACTAAAGACTCTCAGATTGTTGCTGATGATTCGTTTGATCAAGCTTTATTCGGCGTTATAGCTATTAGTATTGACCAGGTTGGCTATGATGATAATGGGAAAGTGGTTAACCATTTAAGAGATCATCTAAAGGTTTTGCTTGAATCGGAAACGAGGGCAAAGCACTGGCTTTTTCATAGAAGAGAGAGAGCTGCTTATAAAAAAGCTATAGAGCAGGAAATATTAGTTAGGGCAAAGGAAAAAAAAGAGCCAATAATAGCAAGTAATATCATTAATAAAAC